>CAZFUK010000020.1:0-20115 GCA_964522005.1 uncultured Anaerolineales bacterium
GCGGAGAGAGCAAAAGCCATCCTCCGCCACGCCATCGTCGGCGGTGGTCACGACCAGGGTCGCGCCACGGGGAGCGGCGTAGAGGACGGCGACACCGGAGAGGGCGACAAGGCCGGCGACGGCCACAAAGAAGATGAGAACGAGAGCCAGGTGTAGGCGGCGGAACACAGGCATAGAGGTCTCCTGATGGGCTGAGACGGGCGGGCAGGGCGAGTTGACCGGGCCGTGAGACGAGCCGTCGAACGGGTCGTCTCGCTAGAGAAGCGTATCTTACTACGCTATCGCGGCGCGGTCAACCGCGACGACAGAGGACCCCCTGCGGCGGGTCCTCCGTCGTTCATCTGACCACCGACTACTGACTACTGTCTACTGACTACTGACTAGCGCCAGACGAGCATGATATCACCGGGTGCGCCGTACTGGAAGCTGATGTCCGCCACGCCCGTCGTATTGCTATTGCGTAGGTACCACAGGTTGCCACGGGTCACCCCCGCCGTGTCCACCGCGTCGGTGTTCCAGTCGCCGACGATGGGCTTGTCCCCCGGCGGGACACCGTAGCTGAACGCCAGGTCCGACGGTCCTGTCGAGTTGCTGTTGCGCAGATACCACGTCCCGCTGCGCAGGATGCCCGGCGTGTCCGTCCCGTTGCCGTCCCAGTCGCCTACGACCGGCAGGTCGCCCGCCGCGCCGTAGGTGAAGGCGATGTCGAAGCCGCCCGTCGTGTTGGAGTTGCGCAGGAACCACGTGCTCCCGCGCACCACGCCCACCGTGTCCACGCCGTCGCCGTTCCAGTCGCCACAGATGGGCGTGTCGCCCGCCGCGCCGTAGCTCAGCGCGATGTCGAAGCCGCCTGTGGTGTTGCTGTTGCGCAGGAACCAGGTGCCATTGCGGAAGACGCCAGGCGTCTTGCTGCCGTTGCCGTCCCAGTCACACATCAGAGGCACATCGGTGCTCGCGCCGAAGTTGAAGATGATATCGGCGGGGCCGGTGGAGAGGGAGTTGCGGAGGAACCACGTCCCCGCGCGCCAGACGGCGGGCTTGGCCGGGCCTGGGATGGGTGTCCGCGTGGGGGTACTGGTCCCCGTGGGGGTCCGCGTCGTGGTGGGGGTGGGTGTCACCGTCGGCGTACTGGTCGAGGTGCTCGTCGCCGTGCTGGTCGGGGTGGCCGTGGCCGTGCTGGTGGCCGTACTGGTCGGGGTGCTGGTCGGGGTGGCCGTCGGCGTGCTCGTCGCGGTGGGTGTAGCCGTGGGTGTGGGAGTAAGCGGGGGCGGGAACAGGCCCACCAGCACCGGGTCGTGGTCCGAGGCGCGGTAGGGGGAGGCGGGCTGGTACACCACACGCGGTGGGGTCAGCGCCGAGCCGTCGGGCTTCTCCTCGAAGGTCGCCTCACCCGCGTCCTTGACCTCGTCGTTGTAGTCGAACAGGTCCACTTCATCGGCGTTAATGTGCCAGGGCGCGGCCCCCGTCACCTGCGGCAGCAGGCTGCTGCTGGCGAAGCCGTAGTCGAGGTGGCCGAGTTGGCCGTCGAACAGGTAAGAGTAGGTGTTGCTGTCGAAGTACTCTTCCAGGTCCGTGTAGCCGCCCGCCACCAGGGTGGTAACAGGGTCCTCCTTGGCGTAGGAGTTGAAGTCGCCCAGCAGCAGGACATCCGGGTCGCCCGCGGCCGGGATGACCGTGCCGTTGAGCCAGGTCAGCAGGCGGGTCGCCTGCGCCGTGCGGCGGCCGTTGTAGCAGCCCTGGCCGTCGCCCGCGTCCGCGTCGGCCCCGGTCGCGCTGGCGTCGCAACCCTTGGACTTGAAGTGGTTGGCGACCACGGTGAAGCGCTGCCCAAAGGCCGGGTTGGCCGCGTCCACCACATCGAAGGTCTGGGCCGTCGGCGGCCGGTTGTGGATCGGGTCCAGGTCTACCAACGGCGAGCCGACCGGCGACAGGACGCCCGTGCGGTAGATGAGTTGCACGCGGATGGCATCCGTCCCCAGTGTGCCGCCTGTGTTCACGAAGGCGTACGGGTGCGTGCCGCCGCAGCGAGCGTTAATGGCGCCCAGCAGGTCCGTGATGGTGTCGCTGGGGGTGGTATTCTCCAACTCCATGAAGGCGTAGACATCGGCGTTCAGCGTGCAGACGACAATGGAGGCGCGCTCGCGCTGGCGGTTCAATTCAGCCTCGCTGTCCGCACCGCGACAGTCTTGCCCGCCCGACGGCCCGCACGGCCCCGAGCTATTGCTCGATGTCGTGTCAATGGTCGTAAAGTAGTTGAGCAGGTTCATGCCCACGGCCTTGATGCTCCCATTCCCCACGGACGGGGGGCTGGCCGGGCGGGGGTTGGCGACGGTGAACGTCACCGGGTAGGCGGCCGAGGGCCTGAGACGCCAGGTGTTGGCGCCGAAGCCGGGCCACGACCAGTGCAGGATACCTGTGAGTGAGCTTACCGTATCGCCGCCTCGGAAGAAGTCGACCCCCTGCGTGCCGACCGAGAAGCCGCCGTTCGCCTGGGGGTAGAACACTTGCTGGTAGCCCTCGGGCTGGCTCAGGTACTCGTTCTGGACGTTGGTGTCGTCGTCCAGGATGACGCGCCGCCGCGCCAGGGTGTCCTGCTGCGCTGTGTAGCCGGCGACACTGGGCGAGTTCTCCTCGGTATACTGGTAGGGCCGGCCGCCCTGGTACAGCGTGAGATGGCCGTAGCGGTCCAGGTCGAAGTACTCCGAGACCGTCAGCGTGTCGGAGTACCGCACGAGCATACCCTCGCGCGCCTCATAGAAGGCGTCCACGTCGCCCACGATAGGCAGCATGACAACCGTGGGCGTCACCTGGGCCATGTTGTTCCCCGCGTTCGTGACCACGACGGAGCCAGCCGTGCTGGCCGTGATCTGGGTCATGCTCTGGAACTCGGACACCGACCCGGTCACCCGCACCCGCTGCCCCTCGGCCACCGCCGTCGGACAGCTATTGCAGAAGACGAAGATCCCTTCGGAGGTATTCGGGTCGGCGTCGACGTCGACGTCCTCCTCTTCGAGGAAGAAGCCACTGAGCTGGCTGCTGGCCTGGAAGTCGCCAATCACGATGCCTTCCACCGTCACCGTCGCGCCAGGGATGGGCGACGCGCTGCCGTTGCCCTGGACCTCGTGAATATAGAGCAGGTCGTCGTTGACAATGGTACCCTGGCCCTGGCCGTCGGTGACGATGGCATTGGTGACATTGGTAACGTTGACCAGGAACGTCTCGTCCTGTTCCGGCGCGGTGTCGCCGTTGACCAGGACATCGAAGGTGTAGGTCGAGCTGCCGGCCGGGATGGTCTGGCTCGTGAGGGACTTCTGAGTGTAGTCAGCGGGCTGGACGGCCGTCCCGTCTGCTGTGGCGATGTCGAAGGTCACGCCGCCGGCCGGCGCGGGCGACGACAGACTGACAGTAAAGGTAAACGTCGTCGTGCCTGCGTTGCCCTCGTTCAGCGAGACGTCGTTGATTGTCAGGTTAGGCGCGGCGTCGTCGTTAACGATGGTGCCCTGGCCCTGGCCGTCGGTCAACGTCGCGCCGGTGTCGTTAGTGACGTTGACGAAGAATGTCTCATTGGTCTCCGGCGTGGTGTCGCCGTTGACCAGGACGGTGAAGCTGTAGGTCGAGCTGCCGGCGGGAATGGTCTGGCTCGTGAGGGACTGCTGAGTATAGTCACCGGGCTGGGTGGCCGTCCCGTCCGCTGTGGCGATGTCAAACGTCACCCCGCCCGGGCCCGCCGGGGCCGACAGGCTGACGGTGAAGGTGAAGCTCGTCGTGCCAGCATTACCCTCGTTGAGCGACACGTCGTTGATGCTCAGATTGACCGGCGGGACCGCGTTGGGCGTCAACGAGAAGTCGTCCACCGCCAGGCCGTCGTCGGCGCCGCTGGCGTCGGTGTCGTTCCAGCGGATCCAGAACGTCGCGCCGTTGGCAATAGACAGGCCGGTAATGGTCGCGGAGAGGGCGGTGCGATCCGCCGCCGCGTTGCCGTTCTTGGCCCCGGTCGTGGTGGTATCGGGTGTCACAAAGTTGAGGGCGGCGACGTTGGTCCATGTGCCCGTCGTCAAGTCCGTCGCGTTGGTGCTGTACTCGAAGTTCATCTGGTCGGTGCGACCCGCCGTCCCCAACCGCCACTCCTCGCCGGTGTAGGCGATGGACAGACTGGTGATGGTCGCGCCGGTATTATTGGTAAAGGCGGCGCCAAACAGGGGGATGAGCATACCACTCCGCAATTGCCCCAACGCGCGCTCCGTGCTGCCCGCCGCGCCGTAGCTGTAGGTGTCGCCCGATGTGCTCGTGCCGGTGTCAACGGCGTACTGCTCGTTATCGCGTGCGCCATTGCCGCCCTCGGTCATGAACCAGCCGGGGATGGTGAGGTTATTGGTGGTGCTGCCGGCGGTGTTGGACAGCGTATCGAAGTTCTGGGTGTACGCCGAGCCGAGGGTGGTGAGGCTGGCGGCCTGGAAGCGCGGGGCCGACTCGGCCTTGGGCGGCACGGTCATCAGGCCGAGGAGGCCAATCAATAAAAACACCAGGAAAATATTCGACTTTTTGTGGAACATGGTCCGGTCCTCTCAACCCTGCTGCGGGGGTATGCTCGGCGCGTGCCAAGATTGGCTAGACAGGGCTAAGGATAGGCCCCTCGCTCATGAACGTCAAAATCTAGTAAGTCTGATACCGTAACGAAGGCTACTGATTTGACGCGTCTGGGCATCCGGGCTATGATGTCCCGGCGAGGGGCCTCGTGCTTCACCCAATGTCTACACTATCTAACGAAATGAGCGGCCAATAGTTACAGTCTGGGCGGGCGGGGATGGCTGCCCGTGGAGGATCATATGAGTGGGGCATTCAACGGTCTAGGGCTGGGCCTGGGCAACCTCGCCCGACTATCGCGGGCCAGGACACGGTCCATCAGCGCGGAGAACCCGAGTGGGGCCAAGGGCCAGGGGGGCATGGCGACGGAGGGGACAGGCGCGGCCGCCGCCCGCGAGTTGGGCCGGGGCTGGAAGATTTCACCGAGTATCCACCTGGCGGGCCTGAGTACGGTTACGCTGGCCGACATCGAGGGGCCGGGGGCGCTCCAGCACCTGTGGATGACAGTCCACCCGTCGGCGTGGCGTCGCCTGGTCTTGCGCATGTACTGGGACGAAGAGGCGACGCCCTCGGTCGAGACGCCGCTGGGCGACTTCTTCTGCCATGGTTGGGGCGTGCGCTGCAACATCGCCTCGCTGCCGGTCGCCGTCAACCCGGCCGGCGGCTTCAACAGCTACTGGGAGATGCCCTTCCGCCAGCGCGCCCGCGTCACGCTCGAAAACCTCAGTCCGGACGAAATCAAGGGCTTCTACTATCAGATTGACTATACCCTGACCGACGTACCCGACGACCTAGCCCTCTTCCACGTCCAGTGGCGGCGGAGCAACCCGCTGCCCTACGCCGAGGTCCACACCCTCCTCGACGGCGTCCAGGGCCAGGGTCACTACGTCGGCACCTACCTGGCGTGGGGCGTCCGCAACACCGGCTGGTGGGGCGAGGGCGAGATCAAGTTCTACCTGGACGGCGACACCGACTGGCCGACCATCTGCGGCACCGGCACCGAGGACTACTTCGGCGGCGCGTGGAACTTCGAGCACCCCGCCGGCCAGTACGGTGTGTACTCGACGCCCTTCCTCGGCCTGCCCCAGGTGATTCAGCCCGATGGTCTGTACCAGAGCCAGCCGCGCTTCGGCATGTACCGCTGGCACATCATGGACCCCATTCGCTTTGAGCAAGACCTGCGGGTAACGATCCAGGCGCTCGGCTGGCGGTCAAAGGTGGGGGGCCAGTCCCGCTATCTGCCCCTCCAGGACGACATCGCCTCGACCGCCTTCTGGTACCAGACTGAGCCGCACGCGCCCTACCCGCCCCTACCCGACCTGAACGGGTTGGAGGTGATCTAGACGGAGGACGGACGACGGAGGACCGAGGACGAAAGACGAAGGACCGAGGACCAGGGATTGGTCTTCGGTCCTTTGTCCTCCGTCCTCCGTCCCCCGTCAACCCTTGAGGCCGGTCGTGCTGATGCCCTCCACGAGATAGCGTTGGAAGGCAACGAACAGGATAAACACCGGCACCAGCGACAGCGACGACATGGCGAACACCGCGCCCCAGTCGGTGGTGGCCGAGGGGTCGGCGAACGAGCGCAGCGCCAGCGAGATGGTGTAGAGCTTGGGGTTGTTGAGGTAGACCACGGGCGCGAGGAAGTCCTCCCAGGTCCAGTAGAACGAGAAGATGGCCGAGGTAATCAGGGCGGGCGAGATGAGGGGCAGCATGATGCGGGTGAAGATGCCGAACTTGTTGCAGCCGTCAATCTCGGCCGCCTCGTCCAGCTCCTTCGGGATGCCGCGAATAAACTGCATAATCAGGAAGATGAAGAACGCCTGCCCACCCAGGCGCGGCAGGATGAGCGGCCAGAAGGTGTTGAGCAGGCCCAGCTTGCTGAAGACAATGTACTGGGGGATGATGGTCACCTGCGCGGGCAGCATCAGCGTCATGAGCATGCAGGTGAACCAGAAGGCGCGGCCTTTGAACGGGATGCGCGAGAAGCCAAAGGCCACCACCGCCGACGTGCTGACCGCCGCCAGCGTACCGAAGCCGGCATAGATGAACGAGTTGCGGTAGAACGTGGTGAAGGTGATGCCGCCGAAGCCGCGCCAGCCGTTGGCGTAGTTATCCAGCGTAAAGTGCTGCGGAATCAGCGAGGTGATGTTGGTCCAGATCTCGGATGGGGTCTTGAACGAACTGGCGAACATCCACAGCAAGGGGTAGATCATGACGAACCCGAGGCCCGCCACGACGACGTGGTGCAGCAAGCTGCCCAGCCACTTGCGGCGGTGGGGTAGATACCTTGAGAGGGGGGCGGTGGTGGCGCTCATCAGCGGCTCCTTCCAGGGCTATTCGCCGTCCTTGGTCTCGTAGAACACCCAGTAGCTCGACGACTTGAAGACGATGGCCGTGAAGAAGGCGATGACGAGCAGCATGACCCACGCCATGGCCGAGGCATAGCCCATCTGGAACGTCTCGAAGGCGCGGCGGTAGAGGTACAGGGCGTAGAACAGCGTGGTGTCCAGCGGGGCGCCGCCCGTGACGATGAACGCCTGGGTGAACACCATGAAGCCGCTGATGATCTGCATGACCAGGTTGAAGAAAATGACGGCGGACAGCATGGGCAGGGTGATGCGGGAGAAGCGGCTCCACGGGCTGGCCCCGTCAATGGCCGCCGCCTCGTAGAGTTCCTGGGGAATCTGCTTCAAGCCCGCCAGGAAGATGAGCATGGGGGAGCCGAACTGCCAGACCGCCAGCGTCACCAGCGTCCAGATGGCGGTGCGTGGGTCGCCCAGCCAGGTCACGGGCGGGATGCCAAAGATCTGAGTTACAGCGTTGACCACGCCCTCGGTGCCGAAGATCTGCCGCCACATCACGGCCACCGCCACGCTGCCGCCGACGATGGACGGGGCGTAGTAGGCGGCGCGGTAGAGGCCGACCCCCCGGTGCTTGGTGTTGAGCAGGATGGCGACGCCGAGCGCGAAGACCAGGCGCAGCGGCACCGCCGTGAAGACGTAGGTAAAGGTCGCGCGGACGGAGTTCCAGTAGCGCGCGTCCTGGGTGAACATGCGCACGAAGTTGTCCAGGCCGATCCAGCGCGGGGAACTCAGCACGCTATACTCGGTGAACGAGAAGTACAGCGAGGCGATCATCGGAATGAGCGTAAACGCGAAGAACCCGATGAGCCAGGGCGCGATAAAGGCATAGCCCACGAGCGTCTCGTGCCGGAAGCGCCGTCGGGGGACGACGGCTTCCGTGCCGAGCGCCGGGGCTTGCGACACCGCCGAGCGACCCGCGCTTGCCATACGTGCTCCTTCTAAATGACGGAGGACAGAGGACGGAGGACGGATGCCAATAACCCATTCAGCCTAACGGTTGATCGTGCGCGTCTTCCGTCTTTCGGCCTTGGTCCTCGGTCTTCCGTCCTCCGTCTTCCGTCGTGTGCCTACTTCGCCAGAATCTTCGTCGCCTCGTCGCGCAGCAGCGCGGCCGCCTTCTCCGGCGTCGTCTTCTCGAACAGCACCTGGTCAATGACCTGCGGCGTGTAGACGTTCTTGACGATGTCGGTGTGGCCGGCCGGGTCCGGCGGCTTGATGGGTTGCACGTCCTTCGACACGCGGTCCACGTACTCGAACATCTCAACCTGCGCCTTGCCCAGTTTCGGCTTCAGGGCGTCGCGGACCTTGGCCGAGATGGGCACCCCGCGCTCGGCGGCCAGAATCTCGTTCGCCTCGATGTCGTTGGTGATGAAGTCAATGAACTTGGCGGCCGCTTCCTTCTGCTTCGACTGTGAGGTGATGCTGAAGAACTGCGACGGCTTGATGTAGTTAGCCGACTTGCCGCCCGGCTGGCGCGGCAGGGCCACCATCTTCAGGTTGCGGCTCTCGCCCGCCGCCTTCCACACCGCGATGATCTGGTTGCTGTGGAAGAAGTCCATGGCGGACTTGCCGGTGACAATCGCCAACTGCTCCACCGGCTTGTCCACGTAGGTCGCCTGGGCCTCGGCGCGGCTCGGCGTCACGCCAGCCTTCTGGAGGCGCAGAATCATGTTCAGGTAGTCCACCAGAATCTTGTCGCTGGCGTAGCCAATCTTCTTGCCGTCATCGGTGTAGGCCCACTCGCCCGCCGAGAAGTAGATGGACTTCCACATCTGGTCGTTGGCGAGGTCATGGCCGAAGCCCCAGATGCCGAGCTTGGTGTGCAGGTCGGTGGCGATCTTCTCGAACTCCGGCCAGGTCCAATTGTCGGAAGGAATGGCGATGCCGGCCTTCTTGAAGGCGTCCACGTCCAGCCCAAACGACGGCGAGTTGGAGCCGAGGTTGATGGCGACGAGCTTGCCCTGGACGCGCCCACCCTTGTAGAACTCCTCGGAGGCGTCCTTGAGGTTGATGGCGCCGCTGCTGACGTAGTCGTCCAACGGGACGATGAGACCCCGCTTGAACCACTCGTCAATGTAGGCGTAGTCCTGCTGCATCACGTCGGGCAGGCTGTTGCCCGCCGCCTGCGTGGTCATCTTAGTCCAGTAGTCGGCCCAGACGGCGAACTCATACGTGACCTTGATGTCGGGGTTCTTCTTCATGAACAGCTCGATGGCCTTGATGGTGCGGTCGTGGCGGTCCTGCGACCCCCACCAGGCCACGCGAATCTCGACCGGGCCTTTCGACGCCGGTGGCTGCTGCGCGGGCTGCTGCGCGGGCTGTTGCTGTTGCGCGGGCTGCTGCGCGGGTTGCTGTTGCGCAGGCGCCGGCGCTGAGGCCGTTCCCCCGCCGCCGCACGCGAGAGCCACCAGGGCCACCAGCGTCAAGGCCGTCAGCCGCAACCAGGTCATCATGGAACGGGCAGTGGGCATTCTCTCCTCCTTGAGCCTATTGAGCCAATATCGGGTAGAGTGACAGTCACCCGTAGGCAGGCGCTGGCAGCGCGCCAGGGGTGAGCTTGTTCGAGCGTGGGCGGGCCACAATTTACCACAGACGGGAGAAAAGGTCAAACAGCCAGGCGGGATATATGATATATAATCTATCGTATTTTGTCAAATGCGGCTGTCCGCCCCTCTCGGGCCTGCTTTGGGGCGCCGACCGTAAGGCCAGGCTGTGCTCAGGACACAGAAGAGTGAAGCCCAAAGCCATTAGCCGTACCGAGTGAAGATTGTAGCGAGTGAAGGATAAAGTGTATGCGCCGTTGGTTGATTCTCGTCGTTAGTCTGGCCGCGCTGGCCGGTCTGGTTGTCTGGACGCTCCGCGCCGACCAGCCGCCGCAGGTCCAGGCGAGGCTGGTCGGCACCGAAGCCCTGCAAGGCCCGGCCGACGCCGGCTTTGCCCGCGTGACCGAGGCGCGCGAGTTTGTGTTCCCCCGCGACCACGGCCCCCACCCGGAGTACCGCACCGAGTGGTGGTACTACACGGGCAACCTGGACAGCGCCGACGGCGAACACCTCGGTTTCCAGTTGACCTTCTTCCGCCAGGCGGTTGCCCCGGCGATGGAGGCGCGCGCCTCCGACTGGGCCACGCGCCAGGTCTACATGGCGCACTTTGCCGTCACCCGCGCGTCGGACGACCGTTTCGTCTCGTTCGAGCGGTTCAGCCGGGGCGCGGCGGGGCTGGCCGGCGCCCAGGCCGAGCCATATCGCGTGTGGTTGGAGAGTTGGGAAGCAGCGGAAACGACGGAGGACGGAGGAGGGGCGACGAACGACGTTCGTCTGCGCGCCGCCGAGGGGTCGGCTGCCCTTGACCTGCGCCTGCGCGAGGCCAGGCCCATCGTCCTCCAGGGCGACCGAGGGCTGTCGCAGAAGAGCGCCGAGCGGGGCAACGCCTCGTACTACTACAGCGCGACGCGGCTCCAGGCCGACGGGACGATGACGCTGGACGGCAAGACGTACACGGTCAACGGGTTGGTCTGGCTCGACCGCGAGTTTGGCACGAGCGCCCTGGGGCCAAATGCCGTGGGATGGGACTGGTTCGCCCTCCAGTTGGCCGACGGGCGTGACATTATGTTCTTCCAGATACGCCAGCGCGATGGCTCCATCGAGCCGCTCTCAAGCGGCACCCTCGTGGCGGCGGATGGCACAGTCACGCGGTTGGCCCGCGAGGATGTCAAGGTCGAAGTCCTGGACCGTTGGACCAGCCCCCGCACCCGCGCCGTTTATCCGGCCCGCTGGCGCTTCCAGGTAGCAGGCCAGGGCATCAGCCTGGACATCACGCCCCATGCGCCGGACCAGGAGTTGAGCGTCTCGTATGCCTACTGGGAGGGCGCGGTCAAGATCAGCGGCTCCGCGACGGGCAACGGCTACATTGAGATGACGGGCTACGCCGGCCAGGACCGCCGCAACGAGGGGCTGGGCCGCTAGCGCTACCCCCACCAGAACGACGCCGCCAGGATGACGTACAGCCCGACGAGCGCGACGCCCTCCATCCACACCGACTCGCCGTCGAAGACGATGAAGTTGCTGGAAATGGTCGTCAGGGCCACGGCGGCCACCAGCAGCGGCGGCAGGACCAGGGTGAGGTGGGCGCCGCCAATGACAAAGCTGAGCAGGACGAGCACGGGCGTGAGCGCCAGGGCGACCTGGAGCGAAGAGTTCAGGATGACGCTGATGGCGTAGTCGGGCTTGTTGTCCAGGGCGAGCTGGATACCCACCACATTCTCGACCGCGTTGCCCGCAATCGCCACCACCACCAGCCCCGCGAACGCCTCGGAGATATGCAGCACTTGAATCGCCGGCGTCAGGGCGGTCACAAACCAATCGGACACAAAGGCGGCGCTGATGCCGGCGCCGGCGAGCAGGGCAATCGTTAGCCCCATCGGCCAATGCGCCTCGTCTGACGCGGCGGGTGTCTTCGTCACCGTCGTCGGGCCGCCCTGGATGGAAACCGGGATGCTGGCGATGAACACGGCCAGCAGGACCAGGGCGCAGGCGATACCCAGGGTTTCTTCGTGGGCTTCGGCCGGCGTGTGGAGCGTCTGGGCCAGCGTCGGCACGGTCAGCGCGGCGGTCGCCAGGAACATGAGGGTGGCGATCATCTTGGGCTGATCGGAGGCGAACTTCTGGGTGCCGTGGCGCAGCCCCCCAAACAGCAGCGCCAGCCCGAGGACGAGCAAGCTGTTGCTCAGGATGGAGCCAATGAGCGCGGCCTGCACCACCGTGACCAGGCCGGCGCGCAGGGCGAAGATGGCGACAAACAGTTCGGGCAGGTTGCCGAGGGCCGACTGGAGCACACCCGTCGCGCCCGGACTCAGCCGCGTCCCCAGTTGCTCCGTCGCGTCCCCCACAATCGAGGCCAGCATCGCCAGCCCCACCGCCGCCACCACAAAGACCACAATGGGCGTGGCCCGCAGCGCGTTGAGCACGCCCGACACCAGCGTGGCCGCGACCGCCACCAGGACCGTGATTCGCTCCTTCCGACTGAGCGCCCCCATGCCTGCCTCCCTCTGCTGAAGCGTATCCCAAACCTATCGCAACTCAAGCAAGTTGAGGACCGTAAACGGTCTTTGACAGCCCTCCTCGGCTATGTTATAGTCCTGCCCTCATTATACAAACATATACTAACATACAATCGCCTATTGGCTGAGGTAGGGTCTATGATGCGTGTAGCAGCCTACGCCGTGCTGGACGACGGCGATAACTTCCTGCGCTTCCTCAAGCAGTATGGCGTCGAGGACGTGGTCCTCATGGGGGCCAGCAGCGAGGCGGAGTGGCGGGCGCGCTTCCCGCTGGAGCGTGGGGCGGCGCCTGGGGCCACCTGGTCGGTGGACGAGCTGGCGCGGCTGCGGCGGCGGGTAGAGGCCGTCGGTCTAAAACCCTTCGCCATGGAGAACCCCCTCCCACCCTGGTGCATGGACCGCATCAAGCTGGGCCTGCCTGGCTGGGATAGTCAAATCGAAAACGTCGCGGCGACCATCCGCCACCTGGGTCAGGCCGACATCCCCATCTTCGGCTACCACTGGATGGTCAACCCACCCGACATGCTGCGCGCCTCGTGGCGGACGGCTTTCGAGGTGCCAGGGCGCGGCGAGGCGAGCATTGAGTCCTTCGACATGGCCGTGGCTGACGGCCTGCCCCTCTTCCGCGACCGCCTGTATACCGAGGACGAGATGTGGGCCAACTACACCACTTTCATCGAGGCCATTCGGCCTGTGCTGGTCGAGTCGGGTGTCAAGCTGGCCCTCCACCCGGATGACCCGCCGGTGGAGCAGCTAGGCGGCGTGCCGCGTCTCTTCCGCAGTTTCGAGGGCTTCGAGCGGGCGATGACCATCGCGGCTACGCCCATGAGCGGGCTGAACTTCTGCCTGGGCAACTGGACGGCGATGGGCACGGACATTGTCGCGGCGGTCCAGCACTTCGGCTCACGGGGCCAGATTCTCTACGGCCATGTCCAGGGCGTCAACGGCGCTGTCCCCCGCTTCCAGGAGTGCTTCCTGGACCAGGCCGACTGCGACTTTCCCGCCGTACTGCACGCCCTGGCCTCGGTCGGGTTCGACGGCGGCCTCATCCCGACCCACTTCCCGCACACGGACATTGACCTGGCCCCCCAGTACCAGGGCCACGCCTTCGGCATCGGTTATGTCAAAGGCATGCTGGCCATGCTCTAAGCTCAGGAGGACGCCATGCGCCTACGGGACAAAGTCGCCATCATCACCGGCGGCGGCAACGGCATGGGCCGCGCCACGGCTCTGCTGTTCGCGCGGGAGGGCGCTCGCGTCGTTGTGGCCGACCGTGATATCGCCGCCGCCCAGGACTGCGTCGCCGCGATTCAAGCCGCGTCGGGCGTGGCCTGCGCTGTTGAAACCGATGTCAGCCAGGATGGGGAGGTCGCCGCGCTCGTCCAGACCACCCTGGACCTGTACAGCGCGATTGATATTCTAATGAACAACGCCGGGGTGAGTATTGGCGGGAGCGTGGTGGACACCGAGCCGGAGCGCTGGGCGCGCACGCTGGACGTCAACCTCTCCAGCGCCTATCGCACCTGCCGCGCCACGCTACCCCACATGATTGAGCGGGGCGGCGGCTCGATTATCAACATCGCCTCGCTCCAGGGGTTGTACGGCTATCCCCACTTCGCCGCCTACGCGGCGTCCAAGGCCGGGCTGATCGGCCTGACTCGGCAGATCGCCGTCGAGTACCGCGACCAGAATATCCGCTGCAACGCCATCAGCCCAGGCGGCGTGATGGTGGCGAACAAACCGGCCCGCACCGAGCGGCTGGAGCCTCAGTTTGCCCACAACCCGAGCCTCGTCCCGTCGCCCACGCCCTCGGCCGATACGCTACGGCGGACCAGCCTTACCGCCGCCCGCCTGCGCCAGTTTGGTCGGCCCGAAGACATCGCCTACGCCGCGTTGTTCCTGGCCTCGGACGAGGCGGCCCACATTAGCGGCCACAACCTCGTCGTAGACGGCGGCGAGTCGGCCAGCGTCTCAGAGCACGCCTAATCCCCCCCTGCCGAGGCTGGGGCACGAATGGGCAGCAGCGACGGCGCGGTGACCAGGACGACGAGCGCGACCACCAGCGCGCCCAGGATAATCGCCCGTACCGCCCCCCCCGCCGTGCCTAGCCCGGCCGTCGCCTGCGTTACTCCCAGCACGTTGAGCAGCGTCAGCGCCACCTGGCCGGCCGCCGTGGTCGCGTCACCGCTGAGGGACTTGGCGAAGGCGGCGATGCCCAGCGACCCAAACGACGGCAGTCCAATCAGCGTCGCCGCGTAGAAGCTCATCACCCGCCCGCGTACCTCGTTGGGCGTGCGCAACTGGATGGTGGTCGAAATCATCGTCGTGAAGACGGTTACGCTGAGGCCGACGACGGTGAGCAGAACGACGCCCCAGCCGAACCAGGGGGTCAAGGTGAACAGCGACAGGGTGAGGCAGAACACCAGCCCGGCGGCGACCATCAGCCGGCCGTGGGCGCGAAAGTCGCTGAGGGACGATAGGGCAAACGCCCCGACGAGCGCACCGCCGCCCACCGCCGCCAGCAGTTGCCCGTAGCCCCCCGACCCCACATGCCACACGTCGTCGGCGAAGACGGGCAGGAGTTGCTGGTACGAACGGCCAAACACGGCGGCCAGGGCCGACAGGCCGAGCATGAGCAGGACGAGCCTGTTGCGGAGGACAAACAGCAGGCCGCCGAACAGGGCCTCGCGGATGGTGGTCGTGCGGCGGGGTCGGGGCGGCAGGTCGCGCATGGCGAACAGGGCGAAGATGACGGCCAGGTAGCTGACCGCGTTGAGCAGGTACAGCCAGCCCGGGCCGGCCAGGGTCAGCAGGATACCGGCGATGGCCGGGCCGACGAGGGCGGCCCCGGTGTAGGTGGCCGAGTTGAGCGACAGGGCGTTGAGCAGGTCGGTGCGCGGCACCAGTTCGGGGATGAGGGATTGACGGGCCGGGTTGTCGAAGGCGAGCAGCAGCGCCTGGAAGAACGAGACGAGCAGGATGTGCCAGGGCTGGACCCAGCCCGCCCAGACCAGGACGGCCATGACCGCCGCCGAGACCGCCGCGCCGGACTGGGTCCAGTACAGCAGCCGCACGCGGTCCACGCGGTCCACAATGACGCCGCCGATGGGGGGCAGGAAGGTCATCGGGATGGCGAACGACAGGCCCAGGTAGCCCAGGAACAGGGCGTCGTTGCCCGTCATCTTGTAGATGAGCCAGCTCTGGGCCACGTTCTGCATCCACGTCCCCATGTTGGAGACGATCAGCCCGGTCCAGATCAGGGTAAAGTTACGGTGGCGCAGCGCGGGATAGCGCGCGGGTTTGGGGGATGTCGCAGCCACAACGGTCGTCCTCAGGGTGGAGTTGAGGCCAATTATACGGAGTCGGCAGCGTGGGGCAACTCCCCGGACCTAACCCCCCGGCTCCCTTCCCTATGAAGGAAGGGGGAGTTGTAGGGGCGAGGTCACCTCGCCCGTGTCACCCCTCCCTTCCCAGGGGAGGGGGCGGGGGAGGGGTCGCTCCCCACGACTTTGACACACTGCGCCAGTCGGCGTAGACTAGGGGAGGACGCCAGACCAGGAAGGACTGCTCTATGCTCAACGCCGACACACTCCTCATCAACGCCACCGTCGTCACCATGAACGCCCAGTTCGACGTCTTCTCACCCGGCGCGGTCGCCGTCCAGGACGGCCAGATCGTCTGGGTGGGAACGATGAATGACTTAAGACTGGAAGATGAAAGATTGAAGACTGAAGATGGGAATGGCAATCCTCTGTCGTCCGTCGTCCGTCCTCCGTCCTCCGTCATTGATTGCGCCGGCCACGCGGTGATCCCCGGCCTGGTCAACGCCCACACCCACGTGCCCATGAGCCTGCTGCGCGGGCTGGCCGACGACCTCCGCCTCGATGTCTGGCTCATGGGCTACATGATGCCTGTCGAGCGCGAGTTCGTCTCGCCGGACTTCTGCCGCCTGGGCACGGGCCTCTCGTGCGCCGAGATGATTCGCTCTGGCGTCACGACCTTCGCCGACATGTACTACTTTGAGGACAGCGTCGCCCAGGCCACGGCCGAGGCTGGCATGCGCGCCCTGTGCGCCCAGAGCGTGCTCAAGTTCCCCACACCAGATGCCCAATCCTACGAGGACAGCCTGGCGATGGCGCGCGACTTCATCCAGCGCTGGAAGGGCCACCCCCTCATCGTCCCGTCGGTCGCGCCCCACGCGCCCTACACCTGCACCGACGAGATTCTGCGCGCCTGCGCCCAACTGGCCGCCGAGTTCGACGTGCCCCTGCACACCCACCTGGCCGAGACAGCCCTTGAAGTCGAGGACAGCCGCAAGCTCTACGACTTGCCCGTCATCCACCACGTCGAGCGGACGGGGCTGTTCGAGGCGAAAGTCCTGGCCGCCCACTGTGTCCATGTGGACCAGGCCGAGATACGCACCCTCCGCAAGTACAACGCGGGCGTCGCCCACAACCCGACCAGCAACCTCAAGCTGGCGTCGGGCGTCGCCCCCGTCACGCGTATGCTCCAACTCGGCGTCAACGTCGGCATCGGCACCGACGGCCCGGCCTCCAACAACGACCTGGACATGTTCGAGGAGACCCGCCTGGCCGCCGTCCTTGCCAAAGGCATCACGGGCGACCCGACGGTCGTACCGGCCCGGCAGGCGCTGGCGATGGCGACGACGCTGGGCGCGCATGCCCTGCACATCGGCCACCTGACCGGCAGCCTGGAGGTGGGCAAGCGCGCCGACCTGGCCGTGGTCAATCTCCAACCCCTCCACAACTCGCCCCGCTTCGAGCGCGACGCCCAGGCCGTCTACTCCCAACTCGTCTACGCCGGCAAGTCCACCGACGTGCGCGATGTCATGGTCGAGGGACGCTGGCTGATGCGCGACCGCCAGTTGACCACCCTCAACGAGGCCGACCTGCGGCAGGCGGCCCAGGACTACGCGCGGCGCATTGACCACTTCCTCATCCAGCGCGAGAAGAGCGTGCTCAGCAAGCTGGCGGCCATCGGCGGTATGGAGCAAGAGGAGTCCTTCGAGGTCCAGGTCAAGGCGCGGGTGGACGACCCCGACCGCATCATCGCCCTCATCGAAGGCCGCGACCCACAGACGCGTATCCCCACGCTCACTGTGCTGCGCCACGTCCACTACCGCCAGTTCGACACCTACTTCACGTTTGACGACCCGGCCCAGGGCCGCCTGCGCTACCGCGAGGACGAGTTCATCAACGAGAAGGGCGAGTCGTACAACCTGCGCTACCGGCTGACGCTCACCCTGCCCGCCAAGGAGCGCGAGTTCGACCACTCCATCCTGCTGTCGCGCTCGCGCTTCATCGCCCCCGCCAGCCACAGCCGCCGCTTCTACCGCGAGTACTTCCGCCCCACCGCCGAAGTGGAAATCGAAAAGGACCGCCGGCGCTGGCAGGTCCTCTACAAAGACATCGGCTTCTACATCAACCTGGACACCCTGGCGCGGCCGGCCCAACCCGGCTGCTTCCTCGAAGTGAAGAGCCGCACCTGGTCCAAGCGCGACGCCGAGGTTAAGGCGGAGATGGTGGGCGAGTTGCTGAGGCGGCTGGGTGTGACACCCGACGCAACCATCCTGGAGGAGTACGTAGACCTGGTGACGCTGGAGTCATCCTAAACTCTGCCTATGCTTCCCATGCTAACCGGTCTGCCGCCCGTCGGCCTGCTCCTGCTAGGGGCCGTCTACCTCTTCGCGGGCTGGCCGCTGTACCGCGTCCTGGTCGCCGTCACCGGCTTCCTCGTCGGCTACGGCCTGGCCGGCCCCTACGCGGCCGCCCTTTTCCCTCGGCCCCTCGTCGCCCTGCTGGCCGCCCTGGTGGTGGGCCTGCTCCTGGGCTGGCTGGCCGTCCGCTTCATCACCGGCCTCGCCTTCCTGTATGGCCTGGTCCTGGGCGGTTACGGCGCCTGGGTCTACCTCGGTCGCCTGGACTGGCCGCCGCTCCTCGTGCTCGCCCTGGCCCTCGGCGTCGGCGTCATACTGGGCGTCCTGGCCGCCAACCTGCTGCGGCTGGGCATCATTGTCGGGACGGCCTTTGTCGGCGCGTCCCTACTTCTCGACGGCGGCCGGGCCTTCGGCTTCAGCCCGCCGCCCGGCCTCCACCTCCTGGTCCTCCTCGGCCTGACGGCCGTCGGCGCGCTGGCTCAGTTGCAAACCGGCGGTCAACGTTAGCTGCTCGCCCCGCTGTAGTAGCGCAGCCCAAAGCGCCAGAACAGCGACGAGGCCACGAACAGCCCAACCGCCAGCGCCAACGCCCCGGCGACCGTCCACCCCGTCAGCCGGCCCAACAGGGCCTCGGCCGGGAAGGTCGTCAGAAAGGCGACCGGGATGACCACGGTTAGGGCGCCGCGTACCCAGCCACGGTAGAAGTTGACCGGGAAGCGCCCCGTCTCCACCAGGCCCATAACCAGCGCGTCGGCCCGCTCGATGTTGACCAGCCAGAAGGCCGTCGTCTGTAGGAGCAGGTTGAGGCTGTAGAGGATGAGCATGGCGGCCACGACCAGCAGGAGGAACAGCCCGACGTCGGACAGGCGCGGCGCGTAGCCCAGGTTCCAGAAGGCATAGGCGACCAAGCCCAGGCCGAGCAACGGGTCCCCCCAGTTGTAGACGCCAATGTGGCGCAGGCTCACCAGGAACTGACTATTGACCGGCTTGGTCAGGATGTAGTCCAGCGTGCCCATGCGGACATACTCGCTGAGCCGCGACAGGTTCGGCTCCAGGACGATCTGGCGGAAGCCGTTCACCGCGAAGAACAGCCCCATGACCATCAGCGCCTCGTAGTAGTTCCAGCCGCCGATGCTGCCGGCGTGCCAGTAGTAGACGCGCACGCTCGCCGCCGCCCACGCCAGCCAGAACAGGCTCATGAGCAGGTTCGCCACGAAGTTGAGGCGGTACTCGAGTTCGCTGATGAGGGTATTCTTATAGAAGATGGTCAACAATCGGCTATAGCGTCTGAGCATGGGGTCAGGCTCCCACCGCTTCATAACGGCGCAGACCTCGGTACCACAACCAGCGATAGATCACCGCCAGCAGAATCAACCAGCCACCGCCAACCACAAAGCCAAACACCGTCTCTTCGGGCGTCAAGCGCCCCATCATCAGTTCGAGCGGGAAGCCGAGGAAGCTGCGGAAGGGCAGCAGGGCGGCGACGCGGCGCATAGGTTCGGGGAACAGGGCCAGCGGCGCGATGAAGCCCGACAGGAACTGGCCGACGCCGATGACCAACTGGTACAGGTTGCGCACCTGGGTGGACCAGAACGAGAGCATGCCAAAGGCCATACTCAGCGCGTGCTGGACGGCGAAGCCGAGAACGACGCTCAGGACGAAGGCCAGCGCCCGCCCGGGCGTGAGCGGATAGTTGACCAGGGGCGAGAGCCAGGCCGCGAGGGTGATCAACGGGCCGAAGATCAGCAGGGTGAACAGCTTCCAGCCCATCTGGTCGGTGAGGGTCTGGTGGAACGGGTCCACGGGCCTGAGGAGGCGGGGCGAGAGACCGCCGGTGCGCACCTGCTCGTCCCAGTCCCACAGCGCCCAACTGGAGGTCAGGTAGTTGACCAGCGATGCCCCGACGTAGTACGACACGAAGTCGGCCTGGCTCCAGCCGGCGGCCGGTCCGACCTCGTCCACCAGCGCCAGCCACACCGTCATCATCACCAGGGGGAAGACGAAGCTCAGCAGCCACAGAATCGTCTGGGCGCGATACTCCAACGCCGTCGCCCACGCCACCCGCAAGAACGCCGCGTAGACCCGCGCCAGTCTAGCCACGTGGCCCTCCTCGTCCAAACACCTCGCGAATGATGTCTTCGACCGATGGCTCCTCGATGACCAGGTCGGCCACGGGCAGGCGGGTCAGGGCCTGGGCCGCCGCATCCTTGGTGCGATCACGCGGCACCCGCACCGTCACTTTCAGCCCATCCGTTGCCTCCACCTCGCCCAACTCTCGCAGGTCCACCCCGTCGAGCGGCTGCTCCAGGGTGAGACGCAACAACTTGTACGGCGCCATCCGCTCCACCAGGGCCGATAGGTTGCCGTCGTACATCAGCCGCCCCTCCTCGATGACCAGGACCCGGTTGGTCAGCGCCGTCACGTCGGCG
>CAZFUK010000021.1:0-9748 GCA_964522005.1 uncultured Anaerolineales bacterium
GGTGTGGTATCGAGCGCCCGACGGGCTGGACATCCAGGGCTGGGTCCTCTACCCGCCGGGCTTCGATCCGGCCGGTCGGTGGCCGCTGGCCGTGTTCATCCACGGCGGGCCGCACACCATGTGGGGGCCGTCGTTCGCCAGCCTGTGGGCCGACTGGCAGTCGGCGGTGGGGCGGGGCTACGTGGTGTTCTTTTGTAACCCGCGCGGCTCCGAGGGCTACGGCCAGGCGTTCCAGGAGGCGCTCTACGACGGCTGGGGCGAGGCCGACTACCACGACATCCTGGCGGGGGTTGATACCGTTGTGGCGCGGGGCGGCATTGACCCGGAGCGCATCTGCGTGACGGGCGGCTCATACGGCGGCTTTATGACCGTCTGGCTCATCAGCCACGACCCGCGTTTCCGCGCGGCGGTCGCCCAGCGCGGCGTCTACCACCTGATGTCGTTCTACGGCACGAGTGACGCCTATGAACTCATCGAGAACGAGTTCGAGGGGCCGCCGTGGGAGCGCGTCGAGAAGCTGTGGCACCACTCGCCGCTGGCCCACGCCCACCAGATTCAGACGCCCCTGCTCATCCTCCACGCTGAACTGGACTACCGCGTGCCCATCAGCGACGCCGAGCAACTCTTCGCCCTGCTCCGCCGCCTCGGCCGCACCGTTGAACTGGTGCGCTACCCGCGCGAGGGCCACGAGTTGACGCGTAGCGGCGAACCCCGGCACCGCGTGGACCACCTCACCCGCATCCTCGACTGGTTCGACAAGCACGCCCAATAGGGATTAGGGGCCAGGGGCTAGGGACGAGGGATGAACGATGAACGATGAGGGTTGAGCGATGAGTGAGTGAGAGTTAGCGAGAAATCAGAGAGGAGGGACAGATGCTTCTGGCATAGCTGTCCCTCCTTCTTAATCGTCAACCGTCAATCGTCAATCGTCAATCCCTCGTCCTCCGTCCTCCGTCCTCCGTCGTGGCCTAGTGGCTCGGCACCAGTTCGGCCAGTTCAGGCTGGACGGCGGGCGGGGCGGCTGCCTCCGCGACCGGGTGGATGAGCAGCAGCGGCCGCTCGCTTTCGCGCAAGACCGCCAGGGTGACGCTGCCAAAGGCCGCCGCGGTTACCCCTGTCCGACCATGCGTCGCCATCGCGATCAGGCTCGCGTCGTGCAGGTGGCACTGCTCCAGGATGGTTCGCCCCGGCGGGCCACACTTGACCTCGGTCCGCACGCGGACGCCCTCTTTGCGCAGCCCCGCCGCCACATCGGCCAGGTAGCTGACGGCCTCGGCCTCGTCCTCCAGGTAGCGGTCGGGGACGAAGCCAGGCTGACCCGGCTCGGGCAGGACGCGCAGCAGCGTCAGCGACCAGTGCAGCGCGCGGCCCAGGTCCAGGGCGAAGGGCAGAATCGTCTCGGCAAAGGCGGAGCCATCCAACGGGACGATCATCTCCGGCGCGTGGGGGCGCGGGCTGGGATACAGGTGCTCCTCCACCCGCAGCGCGATGACGGGCACCGGACTATGCGACAAGACGGCCTGGGCGATGGAGCCGACAATCTGGTGCTGCCGGTTGGGCTGGCGGTGCGAGACCATCACGACCAGGTCGGCGCGCTGCGCCACGATCTCCCGCAGGATGCCGACGTCCGCCAGCGCGTGCGGCGCGCTCAACTCGACCGTCAGGCCCTGCGTCTTCAGGTCCTGGGCAACGCTCTCCAGGTACATGTGGGCTTCGCGCACGGCCCACTGCTGCGACTCCAGGCTGTCCATGCCCGGCTGCTGGGGTGACCAGGCTGCCCGCATCAGGACAAGTCGGGCGCCCGTCGCGTGGGCGATGGTGGTCGCCAGCGGCAAGCCGCGTTCACTAAAGACTGTGCCATCCAGAGGTACAAGAATAGTCTGGTACATGGTAAGGCCTCCCTTCCCGACCTCCCCCATTACATGGGCAGCGCGGCGATTGGCGAGCCGTGCTCGCCCTGGCGCTCCATGCGCGGCGGGGTCATCCCCTTGGGCCGCACAATCAGGAGCGGCAGGTCACCGCGATGCATCACCGACACCGCCACACTGCCGAAGACCGCCTGGGCCAGGCCGGTGCGTCCGTGGGTCGCCATGACCACCAGGTGGATCGGCCCCTTCTCCAACCGTAGAATCACCTCGTCGGCGTGGCCCACCTCCACCGCCATCTTGACGCGCAGCCCATCGGCCTTCATCTCCTCGGCCAGGTCGTGCAGATAGGCCCGCGCGTCCTCCTCGCCCCGCACAATGACTTCCTCGGTGGGGTAGGGAACCGTCATCACCGTATCCACCCACTGGGGCGGCGGCACGACGGCGCGCAACAGAACCAGGGTGCCCTTGAGCGACCGCGCCAACTCCGCCGCGTAGGGCAGGGCGGCCTCCGCGAAGTCGGAGCCGTCCAGTGGCACCAGAATCTGCGGGTCTTCGGGCAGCATCGTCTGGGCGACCTCATCCTTGGTCACGCGCACCAGCAGAATGGGCGCCGGGCTGTGGGCCAGGATGGCCTCGGCCACCGAGCCATAGATCAGGCGGGAGAGGCCGGACCGCCCGTGGGTGGACATGACCACCAGGTCGGCGTGGCGCAACTCGATCTCCATCAAGATGCCTTCGCCCGGCGGAGCGTAGGGCACCGCCGTCTCGACCTGAAGACCCTGGGCGCCCAGCTTGAAGGCCAGGTCGGCCAGATATTGCTCGGCTTCCTCGACGGCCTTGACTTCCTCCTCCTCCGGCGTGATGTCGGACAGGCGCGGCGCCCACACCGAGCGCACGAGAACCAACTGCGCGTTCGACGCGCGGGCGAAGGCCGTCGCCAGCGGCAACGCCTTTTCACTGAGGGTTGAACCGTCCAACGGGACGAGAATGGTATGGTACATAGCGTGTGAACCCCTTTCGTGCTCTTGACCCAAGCTGGGTCGGGGAATGATGGCTATCTTCCTCCCCCCCATTGTATGCCGTTCGGCCCCCCTGTACGGGGTAAATAACATACCCCACGGTAGAGGAGTCTTCACCGTGGGGTAACGCGAATAGAGACCTGACAGGTTTTCAAAACCTGTCAGGTCTAGAGCTTACTGTCAGGTCTGAGGGCTAGATGTAGCGCAGTTCGCGGGCCATCTGGGTCAACTCGTCGCGGAACTCGGGCGCGGCGATCTCGATGAGCGCCTCGGCGCGCTGGGCGATGGTCTTGCCGTACAGGTCGGCCACGCCGTACTCGGTCACGACGTAGTGGACGTGGCTCCGCGTCGTCACGACGCCCGCGCCCTGGTTGAGCATGGGCACGATGCGGCTGACGGGCGCTTTGCCCGGCTTGCGCAGGGCGCTGGGCAGGGCGATGATGGGGATGCCGCCCGCCGAGCGCGACGCGCCGTAGATAAAGTCTACCTGGCCGCCCGCGCCGCTGTAGAGGCGCGGCCCGATGCTGTCGGAGCAGACCTGGCCCGTCAGGTCCACCTCGATGGCCGAGTTGATGGCGATTTGCCGCTCGTTGCGGGCGATGATGAACGGGTCGTTGATATAATCGGTCGGGTGCAACTCGATGATCGGGTTGTCGTGGACGAACTCGTAGAGCCGATGGGTGCCGATGAGGAAGCCCGCCACGATCTTGCCCGGATGCAGGGTCTTCTTCTCGCCGTTGATGACCCCCCGGTTGACCAGGTCAATCACACCGTCGGAGAACAACTCGGTGTGGACACCCAGGTCGCGGCGGTCGGTCAGGCGGCGCAGCACGGCGTCCGGGATGGCGCCGATGCCCGTCTGGAGCGTCGCGCCGTCGGGCACCATGGCCGCGACGTAGTCGGCGATTTTCTCGGTGACCTCGTCGGTCGAGGCCATGTGGACTTCGGGGAGCACATAGTCGGCCAGGACAATCGAGTCCAGCTTGGAGACGTGGATGAACGAGTCGCCCAGCGTGCGCGGCATGTTGGGGTTGATCTCGGCGATGACGCGCTTGGACGACTGGGCGGCCGGCTTGGTGATGCCAACCTCGACGCCGAAGGAGCAGAAGCCGTGTTCGTCGGGCGGCGACACCTGGATGAGCGTGGCATCCAGCGGCAGGCGTCCGGTCTTGAACAGGCCGGGAATCTCCGACAGGAAGCAGGGCGTGAAGTCGGCGCGGCGTTCGTTGACGGCGGGCCGCACGTTGTCGCTGATAAACAGGGTATTGACCCGCAGGTGGCCGTTCAGTTCGGGCGCGACGTAGTCGGCGGAGCCGATGGTCAGCACCTGGCAGATTTCAACGTCGGTCAACTGGGGGGCGCGTTCCGTCAGAGCGGCTAGCACCGTCTGCGGGACCGAGCAGTTCCCGCTCAGGAAGAGCCGCCAGTGCGACTGGATGTGGCTCGCCGCCTGCGCGGCGCTCATCACGCGATCCCCGTAAAGCTTCAACCAGTTCATAGCTCCCCCCGACTTAGCGCGGTCGCCGTAATCTGCCCGGCGTGGGTCACGACGCCGCGCCCCAGGGCTGTCTCGTTAATCGCCGCCTCGAGATCGTGCTCGACCATCATCTGGATGTAGGGGGCGGTGGCGTTGGTCAAGGCGTGGGTGGCGGTGCGGCCCAGGACCCCGGCCATGTTGGGCACGCAGTAGTGAATCACGTCGTCCACCAGGAAGGTGGGCGAGCTGTGCGTGGTGGGCCGGCTGGTCTCGATGCAGCCGCCCTGGTCAATGGCGATGTCCACAATGACCGAGCGCCGCCGCATCTTGCGCACCATGTCGCGGCTCACCAGGACGGGCGCGCGCGAGCCGGGCACCAGCACCGCGCCGACCACGACATCGGCGAAGTGGACGACCTTTTCAATGTTATGGGGGTGGGAGAACAGGGTGATGACGCGGTTGCCCTGTTCGGTCAGCCGTTCCAGCCGGTTGACATCCTTGTCCAGCACGTAGACTGTCGCGCCCAGCCCGGCGAAGGCGCGGGCCGCGTTGATGCCGACGACGCCCGCGCCCAGGACGACAACCTCGGCCGGCGCGACGCCGGGCAGTCCGCCCAGCAGGACGCCCTTGCCGCCCCGGTCGTTTTGGAGCAGGCCGGCCGCGACGTGGGCCGACATGCGCCCGGCGATCTGGCTCATGGAGCGCAGCACGGGCAGCGAGCCGTCGTCGTTCTGAATCATCTCGTAGGCGATGGACGTGATACGGCGGCGCAGCAGCAGGTCGAGCTTGGCGGGTTGGGCCGCCGCCAGGTGCCAGAAGGCCATGACAGTCTGCCCGCTCCGCAGCCAGTTCATCTCTTCGTTGGTCGGCCGCCCCACTTTGACCACCAGGTCGGCGCGGCCATAGACTTCCTCACCCGAATAGACCATGTGCGCGCCCGCCCGGGTGTAGCTCTCGTCGCTGAACCCGCCGCCCAGCCCGGCGCCCTGTTCGACATAGCAGCGATGACCGGCGGCGGTCAAGGCTTCGACCCGCCACGGGGTCAGTCCAACGCGGTTCTCGTCCGGCCGACGCTCGCGTGGGATTCCAATATTCATAGACCTCTCCTGCATCTGAGTCTCAGCGGACTACGCAGTACCCATGAAGTATAGGCAATTTAGGGCGCGGCAGTGTGGGGGAGTTGATTACGTGGGGTGGATAGTTCGTCACGGAGGGCGAGGGGGGATGTTGCCTCCATGACTTTGTGGCGGGAGTTACGCGGCGAGACCGGACTATAGGCGTAACGGATCCCCTCTCCCCTTGAGAGAGGGTTAGGGTGAGGGTCTTAGACGCCTTGCCAAACCTTGAAGACCCTCACCCCGACCCTCTGCCATAGGGAGGGAAAAGCCACTACCGCGTAACTCGTGCTTAAAAGTTACGCCTCGACGCCCACGGGCGTGAGGAGCGCCCACCGCTCGGCGCGTTCCCGTTCGCCGTCGGCCAGCGGCCCCGCTTCCGAGGTCACGTAGAAGCTCTCCGGCGGGAGGGGCATCTCCGCGCCCAGCTTCTTGAGGCGCTTGGCGATGTCGGTGGCGGCCGAGCCAGACAGCAGGCGCGGCAGGTGGTAGCGGGTGTCAAAGGCGACGGCGTGGACCCCGTCCAGGCGATGCGGCGGCAGGCTGTCGAGCCACTCGCGGATGCTCGCCGTCACGCCGTGCTCGTGGGTCGGGCCGCCGACGACGAGGAGTTGCAGGCGGTCCCAGTCAATTTCGCCCGCGCGCCGCACGGGCAGGACGTGGACGTTCTCGTAGTGGCTCAACGAGTGGGCGATGGTGTGCGCCAGTTCTTGAGTGTTGCCGTACTGGGAGTCGAAGACGATGACCACGTTCATGGGACCCTCCCTACTCACAGGCCCCACTAGCCCGCGCGAGGGCGGGCCAGCGGGTAGGGTGGAACAGCGGACGCTACAGGCTACATTCCGGCAGGCTGTGGCCGTTGCGGCGGTGGTGCAGCGGCAGACCGTCTTTGACCGCCGCCATCAGCACGGTCAACGGCGCGGGCTTCTCCAGGTACACGTCCACGCCCATGCCCTCCAGCCGCCGTTTCAAACCAGGTGTGGACACTGAAGCCAGGACGATGATCAGGGCGTGGGGGTTCGCCGCTCGCAGCGCCTGAATCAGCCACAGGTTGCCCAGGTTGTGCGCGCCGGGGTCAACGATGACGAGGTCGGGCTGATGCGCCTTGGCGCTGGCCCAACCGCGCTCGGCGGTCGGCTCGACATCGAGGGTCGCGTCGGGCAAGGCCCGTGCGACACCCGCGCGAGTCACCTGGGCTGCGCTCGGGTCGGCGTCGAGAATCAGGACGTGCGGTGACATGGTAGACTAGTCCAACGACTCGAACATGACATCGTCGAGGGGCCGGCGCGGTGTGGGCCGCACCTCGGGGCCGTAGCCCAGCCGCAGGACGATTTGCGGGAAGCCCACCTGGTCCAGGATGTGGGACAGGCGCAGGCGGAGTTCGGGCACCTGGCAGGGCTGGTTGAGGTAGGAGGACCAGACGCCGGCGGCGCGGGCCTTGAGGAGCACCCGCTGCAGAGCCTGCCCACAGGCCAGCCACTCTTCGACGCCGTCGCGCTGCGTGCCCAGCACGACCAGGGAGGGCGAGCCGTTCACCAGGTCGCGGTTCTGGGCGGCCTGGCCGTTGCCCAGGTCGAAGGTCCGCAGCACGAGCGGCCCGGCGTAGGACGCCAGGTCCGAAACGCCCTGGGCATAGCCGGGGATACCGTCGCGGCGCAGGCTGCGGTTCGGGTGGGTCCATGAGGCCAGTTCGCGGCGATACTCGGCGTTGGCCCACTGGATCCGGTCGCCTTCGGCAATCAGGTCGGCCATGAGACCGCGCACGCCCTCGTGGTCGGCCACGTAGAGCCAGGCGCCCTCTTGCTGGGCGGCCATCTTCAGCTCTTCCAGCAGGGTGTCGGGCAGCGGGCGGTTCTCGTAGGGCGAGCGATTGGTGCGCCGCCTGGGAATGGCGTTGAACAAGGCCTGCTCGTCGGCGGTCGGCGTGTGGGCGTGGCCCAGGCGCACGCGCGCCAGCAGGTCGGGTTTATTCGGGTCGGGCAGCACGTCCACCAGGTCCATGTAGCCAAAGGCGCGGATGGCGACGCGCAGGTTGAACAGGGCCGCGCCGCAGCTAATGATGAGCTCCCGGTCCATCGGGTCTACCACCGGCAGCGCCGCCGTGCGATCGGCATACACTTCCACAAAGTCTTTCTTACAGCGGAACAGCCAGGGCTGGGTGTTATGGCCAGACGGCGCCAGGACGGCATAGTTCAGCAGAAAGGTGAGCTTGTCGCCCGAGGAGCCGTCCTTGGGAAAGTCGGCTGCCTGTACATCCCACGGATCCAGGACACGGTTAGCAATCATCCAAACCTCCTTATGAGGGCCGCGCGGTCTGGACCTGCGCTGTGCGTCCAGGTCGCGCTTAAAACAGGGACACGCCTAGTTTAACCGCTTTCCGGCGTTTTTGCGTTGCGAGTTGGCTACGCTCTGGAGAATTACAACCACAGACTCAGGGGCGGCGTCCAGGTTTGACAAAACCCGGTCATCATATATGATATACGGCCAGGTATGGAGGAAGGAGAGAGGCTATGCCGACACAGACGATTGGCATTATTATGAACGGCGTCACAGGGCGCATGGGTACCAACCAGCACCTGGTGCGCTCCATTCTCGCTATCCGCCAGCAGGGCGGGGTCGCCCTGCCCAACGGCGATACCCTGTACCCGGACCCTATTCTCGTGGGGCGCAGCGAGCGCAAGGTGCGCGCCCTGGCCGAAACCCACGGCGTGACCCGCTGGAGCACGGACCTCGACGCCTGCCTGGCGAACCCCGCCGACACGGTCTACTTCGACGCTCAGACCACCGCTGCCCGTGCGCCCGCCGTCCGCGCCGCCCTGGCCTCGGGCAAGCACGTCTACTGCGAGAAGCCGCTGGCCGATACACTGGATGAGGCGCTCTCCCTGGCGCGGCTGGCCCGACAGGCCAGGGTCAAGAACGGCGTGGTGCAGGACAAGCTGTTCCTACCGGGCATGCTCAAGCTTAAGCGGCTGGTGGACAGCGGCTTCTTTGGCCGGATTCTCTCGGTGCGCGGCGAGTTTGGCTACTGGGTCTTTGAGGGCGACTGGCAGACGGCCCAGCGGCCCTCGTGGAACTACAGGGCCGAGGACGGCGGCGGCATCATCGTGGACATGCTCTGCCACTGGCGCTACGTCCTCGACAATATCATTGCGCCCGTTCAGTCGGTCATGTGCCTGGGCGGCCGCCACATCCCCGTCCGCTGGGACGAGGCCGGCCAGCCCTACGACGCCACGGCCGATGACGCGGCCTACGCTACGTTTGAACTGGAAGGTGGGGTGGTGGCCCAGATCAACTCGTCGTGGGTGACGCGCGTCTACCGCGATGAGCTGTTCGTGCTCCAGGTGGACGGCACGCACGGCAGCGCGGTAGCCGGGCTGCGCGAGTGCCGCGCCCAGTCGAGGGTCAACACGCCCAAGCCGGTCTGGAACCCGGACATCCCGAACCCGTTCAGGTTCCGCGAGCACTGGCAGGAGGTGCCGGACAACCAGACCTTCGACAACGGCTTTAAAGCCCAGTGGGAACTGTTCCTGCGCCACGTCGCCGCCGACCAGCCTTTCCCGTGGGACTTTATGGCCGGCGCGCGGGGCGTCCAGTTGGCCGAACTGGGACTGCGCTCGTGGCGCGAGCGGCGCTGGCTCGACGTGCCGCCGCTATTCCTGTAACCCAATTCTAAACGAGGGTAGAGACGCGACATGTCGCGTCTCTACCGTGTGTCACGCCTCTGCCGAAGGAAGTTCACAATGCCCCCTGCCCGCCTTACCGACCTGTCCCGCCTGAGCCTCAATCAGGCGACGACGCAACACTGGAGCCTGCGCGAGGCCGTCGAGGGCTGTGCCCGCGCCGGCATCCCCCATATCGGCGTCTGGCGCGACAAGGTGGCCGAGGTGGGCGACGCGGCGGCGCGGCGGCTGGTCCAGGACGCGGGGCTGCGGGTGTCGAGTGTGTGTCGGGGGGGCTGGTTTCCGGCGGCGACGGCCCAGGAACGCGCGGCGCGCATTGACGACAACCGCCGCGCGGTGGACACGGCGGCCGAGCTAGGGACGGACGTGCTGGTCCTGGTCTGCGGCCCCGCGCCGGACAGGGACATCGGCGCGGCGCGGCGGATGGTCGAGGACGGCATCCAGGCCCTGGCGCCCTATGCGGAGGCGCGCGGGGTGCGCCTCGCGGTCGAACCGCTACATCCCATGTTCGCGGGCGACCGCTCAGTCATCACGACACGGGGGGAGGCGAACCGCCTGGTCGAGCGCCTGGCCTCGCCCTGGGTGGGCG
>CAZFUK010000021.1:9771-20017 GCA_964522005.1 uncultured Anaerolineales bacterium
ATGCCGAGCTAGAGACTGAGATTCAGCGGGCGGCGGGCCACATCCTGGCCTACCACGTCAACGATTGGCTGGCGCCGCCCCCTGACCACCTGCGCGGGCGTGGCATGATGGGCGATGGTGTCATCCACCTGCGGCCTATCCGCGCGGCGGTCGAGGCGGCCGGCTACAGCGGCCCCATCGAGGTCGAAATCTTCAACGACACGCTCTGGGACACGCCCGGCGACGAGGTCCTGGCGCTCATGTGTCAACGCTACCTGGAGTACGTTTGAGACACAAGACCTGACAGGTTTTTAAAACCTGTCAGGTCTATTTATCTCTAGTCGCCCATCGTCGTCGGCGGGATGGCCGGTGGGGTCATCGGCGGTGTGGCGGGCGGGGTCATGGGCGGCGTGGCAGGCGGCGGGGGCGGCGCGGTATAGTTGCGGGCCGAGCGGCGCATGTCCTCCAGGACCCGCGCGGCCTCCTCGCGGCCACCCAGGCCAAACGCCAGCGCGGCGGCCACGGCAATCGCGCCGAGCAGGAGGCCAAAGGCCAGGTTGATAATCTCGTTCGCCAGCCCCATCTGGCGCAGGGCCATGGCGCCGGCCAGGTAGAGGATAGCGGCGCGGGCCACCTGGGCCAGCAGGCCGGCGCGCTCCATGCCGCTCTGGTAGATCGCCCGGTAGGCGCCGTTGGCGATGTAGAGGCCGACGGCGAAGATAATCAGGCCCAGGACGATCTGACCGGCCAGGACCAGGAAGTCGGCCAGCAGGGCGGCCAGGGTAGCGAAGCCGAGCAGGCGGGCGGCTTCGATGCCGGCGAAGAGCATGATGGCGACCATGACACCCGTGGCGACCAGGTCGGCCAGCGAGCGCGTGCCGGTCATGGTCCGGCTGCCCAGGCCGAGGGCGGCCGGCAGGCGGTTGAGGCCCAGGGTCGTCAGCAGGTTGGCGAGGACATTGGAGATCAGGCGGCCGGCCGCGTAGGCCAGGCCGAGGATCAGCGCGGCGCCGAAGATGTTGGGCAGCGCGGCCAGGAACGTCGCCAGCATGTTGCTGATGGGCTGGGTGATGGCGGGCAGGCCCAGGGCGTCCATCGCCGCCGTCACGGCCGGAATGAGAATCAGCACGTAGACCAGCAGCCCGATCAGGTCCGACAACTGGGTGCCGCCGGCCGAGAGGCCGAGGCGGTTGCCGAGCGTGTCCGCGCCTGCCACCGAGAGCAGGTCGGTGACCAGGCGGCGGACGATGCGCGCCACGATGACGCCGACGACCAGAATCAGGGCCGCGCCGAGGAGGTTGGGCAGGAAGGCGAGCACCCGGTTGAGCATGGTCTGGACGGGCAGCAGCAGGCCGCCGAGTTGGAGCGCGTCCAGGATGGCGGGCAGGAACAGGAGCAGGACGAGGTAGTAGCCCAGGTCGGCGACGGTGTTGGTGAGCAGGCCCCGGCTCAGCACACGCCGTTCGATCTGCGTGACCTCCATCAGCCGGCGCAGACCCGCGCGGACCAGGCGGGCCACCACCAGGGCGACCACGATGAGGACCAGCGCGCCGAGGAGGCGCGGCAGGTAGCCGCCGAACGCCGTCGAGAATTGAGTTGTAATCGTGTCCATGGGCGAGTCTCCTTGCTTGGGCGAGGACGGTGGTTGGACAGGCGCGGCAAACAGCCTGAAGGCTGCCCCTCAGGCTGTTCGACTCCGCTCGCCTGTATTATACCTCAGTTTGAAGCGCGCTGCTCGTCGCCGGCCCCATTTCAAAGCCCGCGAAGCGATAGCCGCGTCCGCGTTGGGTCAGAATGTAGCGCGGCTCATCCGGGTTCGGCTCGATTTTCTGGCGCAGGCGGCGGATGTAGAGCTTGACGTATTCGGTCTGGCGGTCGTCGCTGGTGGCCCAGACGGTCGCCAACAGGTGGTCCACGCTGAGCGTCTGGCCGCGCGCCATGACGAGTTGGAGCAACAGGTGGCGCTCGACGGCGGTCAGGTCTACAACGTGGCCGTCGCACGTCACCTGCCAGCCCCAGGCGTCAACGACCAGGTAGGGGTCGCGGTACATGAGACCGGTGGGCGCGGGGCCGGCGTGCGCCCGGCGCAAGACGCTCTCAATGCGGGCTTCGAGTTCGCGCAGGCTGAAGGGCTTGGGGACATAGTCATCGGCGCCCAGGCGCAGGCCGGTGACCCGGTCGGTGTCCTGGCCCCGCGCCGAGAGGAAGATGATGGGGACGGTGGAGACATCGCGCAGCCGGCGGCAGACTTCGTAGCCGCTGAGCTTGGGCAGCATCACGTCCAGCAGAATCAGGTCGGGGTGGGTGGCCTGGAAGCGGGCTAGACCTTCCTCGCCATCGCGGGCGGCGACGACGCGGTAGCCTTTGCGTTCGAGATACAGGCGGATGACATCCGCCAGATGGAGGTCGTCGTCAATGATGAGGACGGTGGGGGGGGCCACTGTAGGGGACACGGGGGCGCCGGCGTTGGGATAAGCCAGGGTGGGCATCGCGTTTTCTCCAAGGACGGTCGAACCAGAAACCAGTCGCTTCCCCTCCCAGTATAGCCAGCCAAGATTTCGACCCGGATTACGACGCCAGGAAAGTGGCATAAAATGTCGAGCCTTGCCCTGGCGCGCTGTCTAGCCAGACCTGGCCGCCGTGGAGTTCGACCAGCAGCCGCGTGATGTACAGCCCCAGCCCGGCGCCGGTCGCGCCCGTCTCGCTGGCGGTGGAGGCGCGGTAGAAGCGGCTGAACAGGCGGGGCTGGTCGGCCAGGGGGATGCCTACGCCCTGGTCGGCCACGGCCACCAGGATGTCGCCCGCCGCCGGTCGGGGCGTAAGGTGAACCCCAATCTGGCCGCCGGGCTGCGAGTACTTGACGGCGTTGCTCAGCAGGTTGCCGAGAATCTGCGGGGCGCGGGTGGCGTCGGCCAGGGCGGGCGGCAGGTCGGGCGGGGCGTGGACGGTGAGGCGCACGGCCCGCTCCGTCAGGCTGGGCCGCAGTTCCTCGACCACCCAGGCGACGATCTCGGCCAGGTTGAGCGGCTGGAGGACGAGTTCGACGCGGCCGGCCTCGATGCGCGTCAGGTCCAGCAGGTTGTTGATGATGGTCAGCAGGCGGCTGATGCCGCGCTCGATGATCTGGAGATAGCCGCGCTGCTCGGCGCTGAGGGGGTCGCCGCCCTCGTCGGTCAGCAGTTCGAGGTAGCCGCTAATGGCGGTGAGCGGGCTGCGCAGTTCGTGGGCGGCGATGGAGACAAAGCGCGACTTGAGTTCGTCCAGTTGGCGTAGCTCGGCGTTGGCGGCGGCCAGTTGGCTGTTCTGCTGCGTCAGGCGGTCGCGCAGCAGGCGCAGTTCGTTGCGGTGCTGGGTCAGGGTCTGCTGGAGCAGGCCGCCCGCCGTGACATCCTCCACCAGGTGGAGCACACCAGTGGGCGGGCCGTGGCTCGCGCCGGGCAGGGGGTAGGGCAGGTGGACGAGGTGGACGTAGAGCGGCCGGCCGTCGGGCGTCTCGCGGTTGACCCAGTCCAGGCTGAAGCGGGGGCGCTCGCCCCTCAGCACCGCCTCGACCTCCGGCTCCAGGCCGACCAGTTCGGGGGCGATGTCGAACAGCGAGCGGCCCAGGCTGTCAGGCGGCAGCAGGTCGGCCGCGCCGTGGACGGCGACGACGCGCAGGCCGTCGTCCAGGACGGCGTAGGCCAGCCGCCGGTCGGCCAGGATGGTCTGCGACAGGGAGGCGTCCACCATCACCCGCCTTCCCCCAGCAGGTGTTGACCCAGGTGGCGGAACAGGGTCTCGACCTCGTCGCCGGTGCGGGCGCTGGTCAGGTAGAGCGGGGCGGCGAGGCGGGCGGCGACGGCTTCCAGGTCGTCCTGGGCGATCCGGCGTCCCTCGGCCAGGTCCAGCTTGTTGGCGGCGATGACGAGGCGGGTGGCCTGGGGGCTGACCCGCCGCAGGTCGTCGGCGTAGCTCACCAGGCTGGCGAGCGTCTCCGGCCGCGTCAGGTCGCAGACGAGGACCGCGCCCGATGCGCCGCGCAGGTAGCTGGCGCGCACCTGGTCGAACTCCTCGCTGCCGGCCAGGTCCCACAGCATCAGGGTGAGTTCCACCAGGTCGGTGGGTCCGGGGGCGACGACGGTCTTGCGGCTGACCTTGACGCCGATGGTGCTGAGGTAGCGGTCCTCAAAGAGGTTGAGGACGAAGCGCCGCACGAGGCTGGTTTTGCCGACGGCGAAGTCCCCCAGGAGGCAGACTTTCTTGCTGATGGCTTTCACGGGTTCCTCTACGGGGGCGGGGTGACGAGGCCGGGCGGGAGGGGGGCGGTGATGCCGACCCACTCGACGGGCACCCAGCCCAGGACCTCGGCCTCACCCGGCGGCGCCCAGCGCACGCGGTACCAGTTGGCGGACCGGGCGAGAATGGCGACGGACTGGCCTCGGTCAATGTAGACGGGCAACCGCTGCGCCTGCAACGAGGGGCCGCTGTAGACCCAGGCCGCGCCGGTCATCACGCCGACGATGGGCGCGAGCGTCGGGGTGGCCGACGGCGTCGCCGTGGGCGGGCGCGTCGGGGTCGCGGTGGGGGTCGCGGTGGCCGTGGCGGTCGCGGTCGGCGTGGCCGTGGCGGTGGCCGTGGCGGTCAGGGTGGCCGTCGGCAGGCTCGTCGGCGTCGCGGTGGCCGTCGGTGTGGCGGTAGGCGGGGGGGCGGTCAGGCTCTGGACGGTGCGCCAGCCCCAGACGCCCAGCCCGCACGCCAGCAGCATGCACCCGCCCAGCCCTCCGGCGGCCCAGGCCAACAGCCGCCGCTGCCCCCGGCTCAGGCCGGTCTGGCGGGGCAGGGGCGCGGCGATGAGGCCGGCCAGGACCGGCTCGACCGAGGCGAGGGGCGTGGGGTCGCCGTCGTACTCGCGCAGGACGGCCTCATGGGCCAGGTCCAGCTCGTGGATGCGGTCGCGCAGGACGGCCCGAAAGCCGGGCGGCTCGACGCCGTCCACCACGACGGCCAGGTAGGCGTGAGCGGCCGTCTCGATGAGGATGCGCTGCGCCCCGTACTGGATTTCGTCCAGTTGCCCCTGGCGGCCGCCCCGACCGAAGGCATCGCGGGCGAAGTCGCGGATGGCCGTCAGCATGCCGCTGACCAGGTCGGAGGCGTCGGACGGGTCGGGCAGGCGGGAGACGTGCCACAGCAGCAGGCCCGACTCGCGGTGAATCAGAAAGACCTCGCTGACGGCGAAGGGCAACGCCTCGCGCAGGGCGATATCGGCGTCGGACACGCCGCGCAGCCGCAGCCAGAGCCGCCGGCCGAGCGCGCCCAGGTTGAACGACGAGCGCATCTGGGCGTCCACCGAGCGGGCCAGGTCGCGCATGGCCTCGGTGACGGCACGCACGACCAGCTCGCCCAGGATGGGATACAGCGCCTCGATCATCTCCTCGCGGGCGTCGCGGATGTTGCGGCGGATGGCGTCGCTGAGGATGGGCGTGATAATCGCCGTCAGGGCGTCCTTGTCCTCGACGCGCCGTTCCAACTCCACGAGCTTCGCCTGAAGCTCGCGGGCCTGCTCGCGGTCGCCGTCGAGGAGGATGGCGCGGATGGCGTCGAGGGACGCGTCGAGGGCGGCCGGGTCGTCCGAGGGGAGGCCGTCGGCCAGCCGCTGACCTTCATCGAGCACGGGGCCTTATCCCAGGTCGCCCAGGTTCTTGAGGACGTTGCTGATGGTGCCGCCGGCCTTGAGGTGGTTGCCGAGTTCGATGAACAGTTCGCCCAGGGCCAGGCGGTCCACCTTCTCGTCCATCAGCTTCTCGGCGGTGTCGCGCAACTCGGTGCGCAGGTCGTCGTCCCCCTGGCGGGTGTCGCGGCGCAGGGCCTGGAGCTTCTTGTCAAAATCGCGGCCCTGGTCGGTCATCTCTTCGGTCAGGCGGTCCAGCTCGCTCTGCAACCGTTCGAGGTCGCGCTGGACGGTCTGGAAGCGCTGGGCGTACTCGCGCATCTGGCCGCCGAAAATAATGTCGCGCAGGCGGTCCACGTCTTTGGGGGCCTCGGGGGCCAGGGTGCGGTTGCCGTCTTCGGGCATGGGGTCCTCCGGGAAAGGTGAATAGCGTGGCGGAGCGCAGGGCTAGAGCGAGACCGGGCGGACCGCCGCCAGCGTGCGCAGGGTGGGGAACCTGTAGCCCACGCCCCGCTCGGTGAGCACGTAGCGCGGTTGGCCGGGCACCGGCTCGATTTTGTGGCGCAGGCGGTGGACGTGGACGCGCAGGGCGTCCTCAAACACCTCCTCCAGCGGCCAGAGGCGGCGCAGCAGGAAGTCGGTGGTCACGACGCGGCCCGCGTTGCGCATGAGGATGTACAGGATTTTGGTTTCGGTGGGCGTCAGGCTCACGTCCTGACCGCGCACCCGGGCTAGCTGGTGGACGAAGTCCACCGCCAGGTCGTCGTCGATGTGGGTGAGCGGGGCGAGGGTGTAGGCGAAGTCACCGATGCGGCGCAGCACGCGCTGGACGCGGGCGACCAGCTCGCGGGCGCGGAAAGGTTTAACCACGTAATCCTCGGCGTAGCGCTCGATGCCCTGGATGACCGTCTCCTCTTCGTCTACCGCCGTCAGGAAAATGATGGGCAGGTCGGAGAACTGCTGGACCAGGCGGCAGAATTCGAAGCCATCTACCCCCGGCATGCGGATGTCCACAATCGCCAGGTGCGGCAACCCGTTGCGCTGGACCACCTCCAGGGCGTGCTGGCCGGAGGTGGCGGTCCAGGTCTCGTAGCCGGCCTGGTCGAGGAGGAGGCTGACCAGACGGGCGACTTCGGGGTCGTCGTCCACGACAAGGATGCGCTGCATGGGGAGGCGGGTCTCTTTCTGTTACCAGACCGCGAGTCTATCTGCCCCCATTATAACATACCTGATGTAAAAGTAAAGGATTATAGCCTAACGTTTTGCCTCTGGGTACCAGGGGGCGTCGGGCTGGCGGCGATAGGCCTTCTCGACCAGCTCGGCGTAGCGGCGGCGGCGCTCGGCCCACTGGATGAGGGCGATGGCCTTGCGCGGGCGCGAGTCGCCGGGCAGGTCGTCGTAGGCCAGGCCCAGGTCAAAGTACAGCCCGACCAGGTCATCCCCGCTGAAGTGGTCTACCAGGATGTCGCGCAGGACGCCCCGGTCCAGGGTGGTCGGCGCGGGCCGGCTGGGGGGTGGGGGAGTGGGCGGCGCGTCCACCGCCTTGAGCTGGGCGTCGAGGGCGGCGATCTGCTGTTCCAGGTCGGTGATGGTGCGCTGGAGGCGCAGCCGCTCGACGTCGCCCAGGCTGGCGCTCAACTGGCGGTTGGCGGCCCCGTACTCTTCGGTCAGGTCGGCCCGGCGTGGTTGGCGGGCGGCGCGGCGGTGGGTGGGCAGGGTATCGGCCATGGGGCGGCTCCTACAGGATGGCTACACGGCCCCGATTGTAGCACCCTTCGCGGTTTGTGTACAGCGGGGTACGGACCTCCCACCGCCCCCCCTATGGCTCGAGTCTATCTTGACAGGTCATTACACTATGTTATAATAGGGCCGACTTTTGAGATCGTCTCGATTAGAGTCCGGGAGAGCCAGCAATGACTGATGCACGTTTTGAGGCAGTACGGCGGACGGTTAGGTCCCCCCATTTGACTGCTGAGGAGTTAGCGAATCAGCGAGGCGACATCAAGTTGAGCGCTGATGAGATAAGAAGAACTTTGAATGAGCTTAAATTATCCAGTCCTGATGACAGACCGATGCCCCTGGCAAACTGGGCACGTGAGGGTCTCGTTGTCGTTGAGTTAACCCGACCAGGTAAAGACTTAGGGCCAGGTTGGTTTGATTATGTAGCAGAACTCTTGGCTCGAACAGGTTTGCCCCGTGAAAGCTCCAGGCTCTGGCTATTGGCCTTCCTGAAACAGTTTATCATTAGAATGGAACCTCTTGAGGGCGTGGAATTCTACCACGACCTCAATCTTTTGCGTCAAGCAGCACAAATGGAGAGCTTCGGCATCCCCGATCTCTTGCAACCAAGTGTTGAGAGAATGGGCATGACACCGATTCGAGATAGTTCATATAATCGGGCCCAACCTCATGGGAAGGATGTTGAGCGAGTGATTCGCTTCCTGTGCTGGGCCACTGTTCGTTTGTTGACCTCTCTCAGCCCGGATGTTACCAAAGACTGGCTCGCCGATGGTTCGGATGTTGATATAGCGAAGCGTACGTGTGTGGCCTGGGTCATTTTTGCTCTGAGTCAAGCCTATCCTAGTATAGGTGATAAGAGTTCGTCCGAGTTGTGGAAACAGACAGAATTTGCCGTGGAAGATGGAGGATTTCTGTCAAATGATGTCTGTAGACTATATCAACAGTGGTGGCGCAGTAGTGGTGGTGGAATTCCCAATTCTGTCGGCTTACAGCCGGTCCGAGACGTTCTTCCGAAGCTGAAATTGCTTGCTGACAACTTTCTTAAGAGTGAGAGGGCGGAGTGGGAGGAAGCCTGGCAAAGACTGGCGGCCATCTCACCGGATGTGGAAGTTAGTAAGAATACTAGCTTTCGGGACCGGCGTGGCTATGTACCCTTACTTGAAGTTCAAACTGGGTTGCGCGATGCGCTGCGATTTCGGCGTCCCTTTGCCTGGCAAGTGATGACGGTGTTTGAAGAAACTTTGGTCTCCCTCGTAGAGCCGGCTAGTACCTCAGTCGTTATTCAAGCGGTCTGTCAAAGATGGACGCTGACGCCTCCCCTCGCCGATGGCACTGTCGAGGCTTTTCTAAGAGAACATAAGTGCGAAGATCCCCAGCGTATTCGACTATTGGCCGGTTATCTTCGATCTGTAGATGGAGTGGGCGAAGATCTAAACCAGTTTGATCGAATGTGGCTTGTCGAGCGGACCCTGCTGATTGTGCTCCGAGAAGCGATGGCTCTTGGTATTCCTTTGTCCCGCGACTTCTATCAAAGCCTAGGACCAAAGGTGCTCGCTTCTTTGGCGGCTAAGGGAGCGCGCTTCCTCCCCACTGCCGATAATTCGGATCTGGATCGAGCGTTAAGGACCGCTCTGAAACGAATGGGTATTGACCGCCAGCGGGAAAGCCCTCATGGGGCATCCGATTGGCGCAACTGGGTGTCTCATAGAGATGAGGTGGTAAAGGTGCCTTTGCGTGGCTTGGTGCGCGAGGCCCTCGAGTATCTCAACACGCCCATGACGGTAGGCGGCGACCCTAACGCCATCGCACTTCACCCACCTGTGACACCGTCCCGATTGGACGTTTCGGGAGATCGCGTATTCGATCTGCTGCCCATTCATCAAGCCTTGGATAACATACAGGAAAGCGTAGTACGCACACGAGTGGGGCTGAATAAGCTGGGCGGCTGGATGCAGGAAACACAGGATCAACTTGATACCTTGAACGAACAGATGGCTCGCGCCCATCGCTCTGAGGGGACCGAACAACGCATTGAGGATTTACGAGTGGCGGTGAGGGCGTGGCAGACCCAGGTTCACGACTTGGAAAAGGAGTTGCAATCGGCTCGCCAAAAGGCGATCACGGATTTCATCCGGGAGTGGAACGGGGGAGAGAGTCGTAATTCCGTCTTCAACCGCTTGTATGGGTGGGCGCGCGACTCTAAATCTCTTGAGCTGGCGGCTGCTGCTAAAGATATTCTTGCTCGTATGGATGCCGTAGGTATTCGACCTCGTAAGACCGAGTATGTGGGACAGCCAATTGATCTGGATAATCAAGCTCTGGATGATTGGAATATTCCATCCGGGGTACATCTGCGTGACTATCATGGTAGTGCCCTGGTCGTGACACCCCAATGGTGGTATCAAGACATTATGATCCAGCGAGGATGGATCGGGCCTCCTTCGTAATGAAGAGGGCTGGAAGATCCGGAGGTACATATGTTTGTCGGTATTGACCTGGGTACAACGAAATGTGCCGCTGCCATAGCCATTCCCGGCGTGGATGGCTATGACTACCGTATGGTGAAGATTGATGTTCCGTTTGATCCTGAACATCCGCAACGGAAGTACGATCAAACCATTCTGCCTTCCACTGTCTATGTTAACTCCCAGGGACAAACAGTGGTGGGGGCGCCACTGAATTACGCTCTCGGCAATCCAGAGCGCGCTATTACTTCTGCAAAACTCTGGCTTGGGAAAGAGATGAAGTTGAATATCGGGGGCGGTAAGGAGTTTTCGCCTGTAGAGATCGCCGCCCATCTCCTGGAGACAATTGTGCGTAGTATCCGGCGCCGTTATCAGGTGAGACGGTGGGTAGTGACAGTGCCGGCTTCCTTTGACC
>CAZFUK010000022.1:0-6115 GCA_964522005.1 uncultured Anaerolineales bacterium
CCCTTCATGTCCTCGATGTGCGCCTTGGCGCGCAGGATGACGCGGCCCCGCCCCGTGGCGTAGGCGTTGCGGATGCCTTCCAAACCCATGATCGTCGCGCCGGTCGGGAAGTCGGGGCCGTGGACGAACTTCATCAACTGCTCGACGCCAATGTCCTCTAGATTGTCCCAGTTGTAAATCAGGTAGATGAAGGCGTCGCCGATCTCGCGGAGGTTGTGGGGCGGGATGTTGGTCGCCATGCCGACGGCGATGCCCGACGCGCCGTTCAGCAGCATGTTGGGAAGGTTGGATGGCAGGACGGTCGGCTCTTTGAGTGTGTCGTCAAAGTTGGGCTTGAAGTCCACCGTGTTCTTGTTGATGTCGGCGACCATCTCCTCAGCGATCCGCGCCATACGCGCTTCGGTGTAGCGCATGGCGGCGGGTGGATCGCCGTCCACCGAGCCGTAGTTCCCCTGGCCGTCCACCAGGAGGTAGCGCATCGAGAAGTCCTGGGCCATGCGCACCATGGCGTCGTAGACGGCGCTGTCGCCGTGGGGGTGGTACTTGCCCAGCACCTCGCCAACGATACGCGCGCTCTTCTTGTAGGGGCGGTCGAAGCGCAGGCCCATGTCGAACATGGCGTAGAGGATGCGACGCTGGACCGGCTTGAGGCCGTCGCGCACGTCGGGCAGGGCGCGCGACGTGATGACGCTCATGGAGTAGTCCAGGTACGCATTCTTCATCTCAGATTCGATGTCAATCGGGCGGATGATGCCTATTTCCATACGGTAAACTCCCACTCAGGACGGAGGACGGTGGACGGAAGACGGTGGACGAGCAGGCTTCGCGTTCGTCCTCGGTCGTCCGTCCTCCGTCGTCTATAGCACATTTGAACGCTTAATTATAGCACAATTTGGCGGGCCAGGCTAATCCCTGGCTGGTCCTTTTCTTGCTCAGAAGGCGAACGAATGACATAAAGCGGGGACAGAAAGGAGACACCGATGCAGCAAGACACGGGACCACGGGACGCCCGACGGACATCGCCGGCCGATTACGATATGGAAGACACCTTTGATGAGGAAGACAGCGGAGCCACCGGCGAGCGCGAACGGCGTTCCGACGCGCGGCCGGACTTCTACCGCGCCGTGGACTTCGAGCCGGGCGCCTTCACCACGGCCGAGGGTGGCCCACGCGGCGACCCAAATGATGTCACGCCCGGCCGCCACGAGGAAGGCGGCTACGAGACCAGTCAGGCCGAGCAGCGCGCTCGCACCGAGCCGCCCGTGCGCGAGGCGTGGCCGCCTCAGCCCGCCCAGCGCGACGAAGCGCCCTACAGCAGCGACGCGCCGCGCGGCTACAAGGACTCGGACGCTCAGATTTACGAGACGGTGATGGCCGGGCTGAGGCAGCAGAGCGGGGTGGACGTGGCGGTGATTACCGTCTACGTCGCCCAGGCGGTTGTGACCCTCACGGGCACGGTGGACAGCCCTGAGATCAAGGCGCGGCTGGGGGAGCTAGCCTCGTCCACCGCCGGCGTGGCCGATGTCCGCAATATGCTCTACGTGGTGGGCGAGGATCCGCACCAGGAAGGCGTGATGCCCTCGGAGATACCGGCCGTCTCACTCCACACCGAGCACACTCAGGCGGGCGAGGTGACGGCGCTGGCGCAGGAGCTCCACGGGGGCATGGATGAAGCCGCCGCGACCGGCGAGCAGGAGTCGGACCAGTTGTCCAAGACGGTTCAGGTTGAGGCCGTGTCCATTCCGAATCCAGCGACCATCCGCCTCGGCACAGCCGGCCAGACGGTCCAGGCGACGGTGATGGTAGACCCGGGCGCGGCCGTACCGGCGGCGACACCGGTGACGGCGGTGACCGACGAGATGGGCCGGACGACCGGCCTGCGGGCGACGGAGGGCATGGCGGTGATCGGGGCCAACGGTGAGCGCGTGGGGACGGTCAAGGCCGTGCGCATGACCGACCTGCTGATGGACCGCACCGTAGGCCGCGCCGTCTATGTTCCGTTTGAGTGTATTGGGGCCATTGAGGACGACCGTCTGACGCTCAAGGTCGCCTCGGACGAGGTGAACAACCAGGGCTGGGCGCACCCCTAAGCCCCCTCTCCCCCGTGTGCCACGACAAACGCGACCGCGTGCTCGTGGGTGTGGGAGAGGCTGAGCGCGAAGTGGACGAGACCGAGAGCCTGGGCGCGGGCGGCGGCGGGACCATGCAGGGTGACCGTCGGCTGCCCGCGCTCGTCGCGTCCAATCTCAATGTCGCGCCAGGCAAACTCGCCAATCCCCGTGCCGAGGGCCTTGGCGACGGCCTCCTTGGCGGCGAAGCGGGCGGCGAGGCGATGCGGCTGGTCGCCGTAGGCGGCCCGTTCCCCCGGCGTAAACACGCGGCCGAGAAATCGCTCGCCAAAGCGCTCACATGCCTGGGCGAACCGCGCCACCTCGATCAGGTCCACGCCTGTCGCCAGCACGCTGCCCCCTTAGCTCTCCGGCCCGGCGACCGTCAGGACGTAGGCGTCGGGCGTGAGCCAGCGCCGCGCGGCGGCCTGGACCTCGTCCACCCCGACCGCGTTGACCAGCCCCGGATAGCGGTACAGGTAGTCCAACCCCAGCCCATACAGTTCCATATTCATCAGTTCGCCCGCCACCCCCTCGTTGGTCTCCACGTCCAGCGGTAGCGACCCGACCCAATACGCCTTGACGTCCGCCAGCTCGCTCTCGTCAATGGGCGCCTCGCGGATGCGTCGCATCTCCTCCAGAATCAGGTCCACCGCGCGGTCCACGTGGCGGGGATTGACCCCCGCGTAGGCGTACCACGGCCCCGCGCTCAGCCCCGCGTCCAGACTCGACCGCGCGTAGTAGGCCAACCCCTCGTTCTCGCGGATGCGCGTTCCCAGCCGCCCTCCCGGCCCTAACTCCCCCAGCACGCTGTTCATCATGGCCGCCGACAGGTAGTCGGGATGGCGGCGCGACAGGCCGGGCATCCCCAGCAGCAAGTCGCTCTGAGTCTTGCCGGGCAGGCCCACCGTCTGGCGGCGGACCTCGTCCAGCGTCACCAGGGTGTCCGTCTCCTCCCACGGGGCAGGCGGCGGCGGGAAGCGCCGGCTGGCCTGCCACGCGCCCAGCGTCGCCTCGGCCAGTCGGATCAGGTCTGGCGTGTGGACGGCCCCGACGATAATCAGCAGGCTGCCCTGCGGGGTGTAGTAGTCGGCATAGAAACGGGCCAGGTCGTCGCGGGTCAGGGCGGTCATGGTCTCGCGGGTACCGGACAGCGGCCAGGCGAAGGGGTGGTGGGCGGGGTACAGGGTGCTCCAGAAGGCCAGGCGGGCGACGGCGCTCGTGCTCGTCTCGCGCTGGCGAATGCCGTTGAGAATCTGGCCGCGCACCCGCTCGACCTGCTCAGTCGGGAAGCTGGGCGATTGCAGCACCTCACCCAGGAGCGTCAGCAGGGTCGGCAAGTCCTCGTGGAGGCATTTGCCGCCGAACGTGGATAGGTAGACCCCGCTGCCCACGCCGATGGACGCGCCGACCGACTCGACCGTCTCCGCGATGTCTTCGAAGGAGCGGGTCGCTGTGCCGCGCGTCAACAGGGCCGCCGTGAACTGCGCCAGCCCGGCCTGCTCGCGGGTCTCGTTGGCGCTGCCGCCTCGCAACACGCCGTTGACGACGACCGAGGGATTGGCCCAGTTCTCGCGCACCAGGAGCGTCATGCCGTTGGGCAGCGTCGTGCGGGTCACGTCGTCCGGGCCGGGCAGTTTGACGCTCGGTTGTACCACTGTCATGTCCACCCCCTCATGTCAAGCATCTATCTTACCCGCCAGTCGTTCAACCACCGCACCTGCCCCACCCAGTCCTCGGCTTCCGTCTCGGTCAAGATGCGATCCAGGACAGCCATAAGAGCAGGCATAGTCCATTCACCTTGATGACCGAGGAGAATACCGCTGTGATTCGGGTACTTACGCGCCAACGGCACGAAATCACGAACGTTGAAGGTGACGATACATCGCCCCCTTAGGGAAGCTTGGCGGAGTTGTTCCTCATCATGAGCATTCTCGGCGATCCACTCGTTAGGCGTTCGCGTCACATCATGCCCACGTTGTAGCAGAGTCTTGAGGACCGCCCGAGTTGAGACATCCGCGTCAAGATGCAGGCGCAGTTTCGACACGGTATCGCTCCGGCACAAGCGCGGCTTCGCCCTCGATTAAAGCATCCACTTCCGCCTTGTGCGCCTCATAGAATGCCAGGGCGTCCCTCACTTTGACCTCATCCACTCCCCACTCTTCCGCGATTTCAGCCGGCGTCTGCCCCCAGCTTCGGGTCGCAATCACCAAGGTCTGGACCCGAATCCCCGTTCCTCGGATAACCGGTTGGGAAATCCCGCTAAATCCCATCCGATACGTGACGTGGGGGAAGCGCGGGTCGTCCAGGGGTTGGTGGAGTGAGCCAACCTTCTCAGCCACGGCCCACAGGATGAACTGGTTGAGAGAGACCCCTTGCTCGGCCGCCAGGCGCTCGGCCTCCTGCTTGAGTCCACTCGGCAGGTTCAGAGCATAACGCGCCATACCACCTCCACTCGTGTCTGCCTCTTGATACTAACCCTAATTATACTCACTGTGATGTCGTATACCACATCATCTTATAACTTATCGGGGGTGTACCAACCCACGACGCGGTTCCTCGCTACCAGGTACGTCTGAGCGACGCGCTGCATATCAGCGGGCGTCACCGCCTGGAGGCGGTCCACCAGCGTGTCGAACAGCCGGTAGTCCCCCAGAATCTCCGCCGTCCCCAGCCGCGACGCCTGACCCGTCACCGTCTCGACGGCGTAAGCCGCCCCCGCCCGCATCTGCTTGACCCCCCGCGCCAACTCGCTCGCCTCGACGCCGTCGTTCTGGACGCGCTCGACGGCCTCAAGCAGCGCCGCCTCCACCGCCTCGACGGTGCGGCCTTCGCGCACCGTCGCGCTGAGATAAAACAGGAAGGGGTCCAGGTTCGAGCCTTGCGAGCTGGACACGGCCGTCGCCAGTTCGGTCTGCATCAGCGCGCGGTAGAGCCGCGTCGCGCGGTGCTGGGGGGCCGCGCCGTCCAGCATAATATCGAGCATCACCAGGGGCACGTAGTCGGCGTGGCCCACGTCGGGCGTGTGGTAGGCGATCTGGAGGAACGAGGTCGGGTCGGGGCCGGTCAGGTGGACGCGGCGCTCGCCGGCCTGGGGCGGCTCGACCCGCTGGAGGGCCGGCACGGGCGGGCCGGGGGGCAGCGGCCCGAAGAGGTCTTCCACACGGACCAGCAGCGCCTCTGGCTCGAAGTCGCCCGCCGCCACGACGATGGCATTGTTGGGGGCGTAGTACGTCTGGTAGTGCTGGTAGAGTTGGTCGCGGGTAATCGTTTCAATGTCGGCCTTGTCGCCGATGACCATGTGGTGGTAGGGGTGGACGCGGAAGGCCAGCGCCCGCACCTCCTCGCTCAGCCGCCAGCCCGGCGAGTTCTCGTGACCCTCGCGTTCCGCGATGATGACCGTGCGCTCGGACTTGACATCCTCCGGGTCGAACAGGGCGTGGACCATGCGGTCGCTCTCGATGCGCAGCGCCAGGTCCAGGTGTTCGACCGGCAGCGTCTCGAAGTAGCGCGTCGAGTCCGCGCCGGTGTAGCCATTCCAGAAGCCGCCTTCGCGCTCGATGGCCTGTTTGACGGCGTGGCCCGGCAAGGTCGGCGTGCCCTTGAACAGCATGTGCTCGACAAAGTGCGACAGACCCGTCTCGCCGGTGCGTTCGTTGCGGCTCCCGACGCGGTAGTAAACCCAGAACGAGGCGACGGGCGCGTGGGTCATGCGCTGGAGAATCACGGTCAGGCCGTTGGCGAGGCGCGTATAGAGGGGGTCGGTGGCGGTCAAAGGGGTCTCCTCGGGCGGTGACGAACAAGAGGCGCGGGAGCATAGAGCAATTATAGCACACAACCTCCCCTGACTGTCTAGTCAGGGGAGGTTGCTCATAGCGGGGGCCGGACAGCGCCGGGGATACGGCGGCCTAAACGCCGCCGCTTGAAGGCGACGCCGCGCCTGATAGGGGCGAGACCTGACAGGTTTCGGAAACCTGTCAGGTCTGGAGGCGTTACGCCTTGACGGC
>CAZFUK010000022.1:6215-9050 GCA_964522005.1 uncultured Anaerolineales bacterium
CGTTACGCCTTGACGGCCTGCAAGGCGGGCTGCGGCTGGGCGGCGCGCTCCATCGCCTCATCCGAAGCGGCGTAGCCGCGCCCGATGCCGCGATAGACGAAGCCCAGGTTGCGCATGACCTCCGGGTCGTAGATGTTGCGGCCATCCACGATGATGGGCAGCCGCATCGCCTCCTTGAGCCGGGCCATGTTCAACTGCTTGAACTCGTTCCACTCCGTGACGATGACCAGCGCGTCGCAGCCCTCGGCCACCTCATACGCGCTGTCACACAGCGTCACGTCGCGCAGCATCCGCTCCGCGTTCTTGCGGGCGACCGGGTCATAGGCGCGAATCTGAGCGCCCTCGTTCTGGAGCAGGCCGATGATCTCGGTGGCAGGCGCCTCGCGCATGTCGTCGGTGTTGGGCTTGAACGACAGGCCCAGCACCCCAATCGTCGCGCCCTCCAGCGGCCCGACCAGTTGGCGCACGCGCTGGACGACGCGCCGCCGCATGTCGCGGTTGATCTCGATGACATCGCGCAGCAGTTGCGGGTGCGCGCCGTGGACCGAGGCCATGAACTCCAGGGCCTTGACGTCCTTGGGGAAGCAACTCCCGCCCCAGCCCAGGCCCGCGTTCAGGAAGTAGGGGCCGATGCGCTTGTCGTAGCCCATGCCCGTCGCCACTTCCCGCACGTCCGCGCCCAGTTGCTCGCAGATGGTGGCGATCTGGTTGATGAACGAAATCCGCGAGGCCAGGTAGGCGTTGGAGGCGTACTTGATCATCTCGGAGGTGCGCTGGTCGGTGATCATAATCGGGGCGCGCAGCGGCAGGTAGAGCTGGGCGACGGCTTCCGCGGCGTCGCGGTTGGACGAGCCGAGCACGACGCGGTCGGGGTGCATAAAGTCCCACACCGCCGTGCCCTCGGCCGTGAACTCCGGGTTCGAGACGACGCCGAAGGGGATGGCGCGCTTCTGGCGCTTGCGCACCACCTCGGTCACAATGTCGCCGGTCCCAATGGGCACCGTGCTGCGGTTGACGATGACCAGCGGCTTGACCATCACGTCGGCGATGCCCTGCGCGGCCCGTCGGATATACTTGAGGTCGGCCTCGCCGCCCGGCCCCGACGGGGTGTCCACACAAATAAAGACAAAGTCAGCCTCGGGAATGCCCTCTTCGTAGGAGGTCGTGAAGGTCAGGCGGCCGGCCGTGACGTTGCGGCGCACCAGTTCCTCGACGCCCGGCTCGTAGATGGGCATGATGCCCGCCTTCAGCATCTCGACCTTGCGCTCGTCAATGTCAATACACGTCACATGGTTGCCCATGTCGGCAAAGCAGGTACCGGTTACTAGACCCACATAGCCTGTCCCAATCACGCTAATATTCTTCATGCTAAACTCCTTGCAGTCTGGCGCCCTCGCCAGCGCAATATTTTACTCAGTCACAATCTCGCGTCGTTCGGTCGGCGTACTCCGCGCCAGGTCCGACTGAAGCACCTCACGGGCGACCCGCTGGCCGATTTCGACCGCGAAGTTTGTGCCCCGGTCCCACGGGTAGACCTGGCTCATGCTGGCCCAGTACAGGCCGCGTAGGGGCGTCGCCAGGGGCGGGATGTGGCGCGAGTGGTTGACGGGCACAATCGGCTGGGCGTACGCCTCGCGGTGGAGCCAGACGTCGCGCACCCAGGACGGCTCGAAGCGCGGGTTGACCCGCTTGAGGGCGGGCAGGAAACGCTGGAGGAGTTCATCCTGGCTCAGGCGGAAGTACTCATGGCTCGGGTCCAGGTAGTCACCGCAATAGACCAGGTGGTCGCCGCCATAGTGCTCGCGGTCAATGAAGTTAGTATGCTCGACCAGGGCCAGGAACGGGAACTGGGTCTTGGGCATGTTGACCCAGTACAGACCGCCGGTCAGGGGCTGCTTGAGGGCGATGGTCATGACCACCGCGCCTAACGACTTCAACTCGCGGAGCTGGCCCAGGTAGGACGGGGGCAGCTCGGGCGCCAGCTTGCTCAGCAGCCCCGGTGAACCGGTGACGATGACGGCGTCGAAGACCCTCGGCTCGGCGTCGGGCGCCGTTGGCGCGGCCACCTGCCAGCGGCCCTCCGGCAGCGGCGTCAGCCCCTGGATGGGCGTCTTGAGCAGGACCGTCGCGCCCAACCGCTGGACCGTCGCCATGAGGTGGTCGCTGAGGGCCTGGAAGCCGCCGACGTAGTAGCCCAGGCGCACGCTGCGTGTCTTGAAGCGCGCCCAGAGCCAGGACATGTTGACCTGCTCGGCGTAGGGGCCGAACTTGCCCTCCAGCAGCGGCTGGAAGAACTCGCGGTAGAGGGTCGCGCCGCCCCAACGCCGCGCCCAGCTCGCCGCCGTCGTCTGCTCCAGCGGCCGCCAGTCGCGGACGCCGAGCTTGAGGTAGGCCAGCACCAGGTTGAGGCGCACGCGGTCCACCAACGGCAGGCCGGGGTAGCCCAGCACGGACAGCGCGCCCGCCGCCAGGTCGGGCACGGGCAGTTCACGGCGGCCCCCGCCCGGCAGCGTCACCGACGGGCGTGAACCGGTCAGGGCGTAGCCCCGCTCGCCCCACCACTGCGCGGTGAGGGGGCGCGGGAAGAACAGGGCATGCTCGAAGCCGATGGCGCGGGTCAGGTCAATGATGGCCTGGTCGGTGGTGAAGATGTGGTGGTAGAAGCGTTCCAGGGGCCAGTCCCAGCGGGCGTCGCGGAAGCCAGACGCGAGGCCGCCGGCCTGGGCGGACGCTTCGTAGACAGTGACCTGGTGTCCGGCGCGGGTCAGGTCGTAGGCGGCGGTGAGGCCGGCGATGCCGGCGCCAATAATGGCAATTTGCAACGAGAAATCCCTT
>CAZFUK010000022.1:9150-19919 GCA_964522005.1 uncultured Anaerolineales bacterium
CGTTAATCCGTTCCCTGCGCCGCCGTCGCGCGCGGGTCCTCGCTCCCCAGTTCGGCCTGCACCCCCTGCCAGGACAGGTGCGCCCGCCACATATACCAGATGCCTAGCAGGGTGATGGGCAGCCACAGCGCGGCGTGCAAGACCAGGGTGTAGGCGGTGGCGATCTCGGCGGCGACGCCCGCGTTACGCAGGATTTCAATGCCCGGCGCGTCGAACGTGCCCACGTAGCCCGGCGCGGCCGGGATGGTCGTGAACAGGTTGACCACGCCGTTCATCAACATGAGCGTGAAGAAGCTCACCGTGAACGGGAAGGCGTGCATCACGAACCAGTATTTGAGCGTCTCGAACAGCCAGATGACGACCGAGGTGGCGAACAGCAGCGCCACGTCGCGGCCGCTGCGCAGGGCGTGCAGGCCGGTCATAAAGCGGTTCAGGATGTCGCGGGTCTTGGCGCGGAAGCGTTCTGGCAGCAGCCGGTCAATGAACCAGCCGTAGACCCGCTCAGCCTGCTCCGGTCGCGCCGCCAGGTACAGGAAGACGACTAGCGCGGCCAAAAACAGGATCGTAAATAAGGAGACGAACCGACGCAGCGATTCATTCAGTGGAAAGAAGGGCAGGGCCAGAAAGACGAACAGCAGCATGGTCAGGCCGTCGAAGAGGCGCTCGACCAGCACCGTCGCCAGGCTCGCGCTCATGCTGACGCCGTCGCTGCGGCGCAGGACGTAGGAGCGCAGCACCTCGCCCGCCCGCGCGGGGTAGATGTTGTTGCCCATGTACCCGATGGTGACCATCGGGAAGAGGCGGCGAATGGGGATGGGCTTGAGGGGGCGGAGGAGATAGTGCCAGCGCCAGGTGCGGGCGACGACACCCAGGAAGTAGGCGGCAATGCCGGGGATAAGCCAGCCGTACTGCGCGCCGCCCAGGGCGCCCAGGACTTCGTCTAGCTTTTGACCCCGTAACGCGAAGACCAGGAAAACGGCGCTGATCACCACGCCGAACCAGAAACGCCAGCTTTTCACTCGACTCCTCCCCGCCCACGATGGACTACCTACAAGAGGGTAATTATACACGGGGCGGGGAGGATTGCCCAACTTTTGACGGTCGCGGGCGGGTGTGATGCATACCACAGTCAGGCTGTAACAGACCTCATGGCGTGTCGCCCTCGAATAGCCTAAGCTGAGCGTACGTTTTCATACTGGTACGCCGCTTAGTCCGAAGGAAGGAACACTATGTCTATGAAGTTTGGCCCCAAACTCCTCGCCGTCCTCGCCCTGCTCACCCTCGCCCTCCTGGCCGCCAGCCAGGCCACCCCCCGCGCCGAAGCCGCGCCGCCCTGTCCCCCCTGTATCGTAGACCCGCCCGACCGCCCCGACCTGCGCGTCTCGGCCCGCAGCGCGGAGCCGAACGGCGGCCAGTGGAATGTGTCGTTCACCGCGATGAACGGCGGGGCCAAGGGCGCCGGCGCGTCGCAGGCCGTGGTCAAGGACGGCGCCACCACGGTGCGTACATTCAATGTGCCCGCGCTGGGGGAAGGCGACAGCCGCAGCTTTAGCTTCACCTACCCCAAGACGGCGTGCAGCCTGTCGCTCCAGGTTGTCCTCGACGCCGGCCACACGGTGGCCGAGAGCAACGAGGGGAACAACACGGCGACCATCAGCCGCGACACCTGCCCGCCGCCGCCCGGTCCCTCGGAGGACACCTCCATCTGGCGCGCCCAACTGCGCATGGTGGTGGCCGACGTGGACGACGCCGGCACCGACGACAGCGTCAAGGTCCAGCTCAACGACGGCCATCAGACCTGGCTGGACTACGGCCGCGATGACTTCCAGCGCGACAGCGACTTCACCTATGACCTGGTGCTGACCAACCTGGCGAAGCTGGACGACATCAAGTACCTCCGCATCACCAAGGAGGGCACCGACGGCCTGTGCTTGAAGTCGTTCGAGCTGCTAGTCAACGGCAAGCGTATCTACAGCCAGAACCTCGCCGTGGGCCGCGTCCCCTGCCGTTGGTTGGACGGCGATGACGGCCACGCGCCGAGCCTGACCGTCGCCCGCCAGACGCTGCGCGCCCACACGCTGTGGCAGCAGTACACCCAGCCCTTCCCGCCGCTGGTCATTCCGCGCGAGGAGCTGGAGAGCCGCATCGAGAGCATCCTCGGCGACAAGCTCCACGGCACCAAGCTCTACTGGGGCCACATCTCCGGCCGCGCCGTCGAGGTCACGCGCAAGGACGACCACACCGTCCACGTGGACCTGGACCTGGCCTACGACCTGGACAACTGGTTCGACCCCGAGGTGGACGTAGACCTGGACATGGGGCTGGCGTGCAGCAGCGGCAAGATTTCGCTGACGGGGAGCAACGTCCAGGTGCACGTGGATGCCAACTGGGTCACCGACGTGCTCAGCCTGGGGCTGGTCAACATCGCCGAGCACTACATTGACGGCCGCATCAACGATGGTCTGAAGAACTTCACCTACAAGACCGAGGTGGGCGTGCCCCTCTGCCCGACCATCACCGTCCGCCCCAACGGCGACGTGGCCTTCAGCCTGCCCTAAGCGCCACGACCCTAAAGGTTTGGGAAACCTTTAGGGTCTAGCCACCTCTAGACACCGCCACGGCGGGGCCGGCTACACCGGTCCCGCCGTGGTTGCGTCACGTTCAATTCTGGGCCTGGGGTGCGTCCTGCCGACACCGTCTTTGCACAGGGGCCAGGTCATCGCCATAATTACAGGCATAGACGAGGGGCAAATCGCGGGTGATACAGGAGATACGGATGAAGACGATTCGAGCGGGCGCGGTCCAGTTTCAGCATGCGCCGGGGGATAAGGCGGCCAACCTGGCGACGATTCAGCGGTTCGTCGGGCAGGCGGCGGAGGCGGGCGTCGAAATCCTGGCCTTCCCAGAGATGTGCATCACCGGCTACTGGCATGTCCGCAAACTGGGGCGCGACGAGGTCGAGGCGCTGGCCGAACCCGTTCCCCACGGCCCGGCCACCGAGGCGCTGCTGGCGCTGGCCGAGCAGCACCGCATGACGGTCGGCGCGGGCCTCATCGAGCGGGCGGCCGACGGCTCCCTCTACAACGGTTATGTCGTGGCCCTACCCGATGGCCGAGCCTATTGCCACCGCAAGCTGCACACCTTCATCAGCCCCTATCTCAAGTCGGGCGACCAGTACACCGTGTTCGACGACCCCCACGGCTGCCGCGTCGGCGTGCTCACCTGTTATGACAACAACCTGGTCGAGAACGCCCGCATCACCGCTCTCATGGGCGCTGAGGTGCTCCTCGCCCCGCACCAGACCGGCGGCTGCCGCTCGCGCAGCCCGCGCGCCATGGGCGCCATTGACCCGGCGCTGTGGGACCGCCGCCACGAGGACCCAGCCGCCATCGAGGCCGAGTTCTGCGGCCCCAAGGGGCGCGGCTGGCTGATGCGTTGGCTGCCGGCGCGGGCGCACGACAACGGGATGTTCCTGGTGTTCAGCAATGGGGTGGGCACGGACGACGACGAGGTGCGCACGGGCAACGCGATGATTCTGGACCCGTATGGCGAGCTTCTGGTTGAGAGCCGCCGGGCGGCCGACGACCTGGTGGTGGCCGACCTGGACGCCGAGGTCCTGCCGACCTCGTCGGGCCGCCGCTGGCTCACCGCCCGCCGCCCCGAACTCTACGGCCCGCTGTGCGAGGCCACCGGCCAGGAGAAGGACATCCGCGCCGTCCGCTTCGGCGAGCTACGCAGCTAAAACACCTTCCCTCACGGTGAACTTGACTCTCGCCGCGCGGACTGAAACAGCCGCTCTATAGTATCGCGGCCCTGCTCTAAGAACAGGATGTGATGGGCGGCGAACGTCTCCCGGTCCCAGTCCCCGTCACCATAGCTGAGCCGTAGCTGTTCGTACCCGGTGGCGGAGAGGATATACGAGTCCAGCGTGACATGGTTCAGCCCGCTCCGAGTCGCGATGCCCTGCGCCAACTCAGGCAGCCGCTCATGCAACAGGGCCTTGGGGTCGTTCCGATAGGCGTTGGCGTGGAGCATGCCGTGGGGTTCGACGAAGATGATGTGCTGCCACTCGCCGTGGGTCACCCACAGGATGAAGTCGGGGTAGAAGTGCCCGCCGTCAAAGAAACTGACGCCCTGGCCGCGACTCAGGTTGCGCAAGAGAAAGACCTTGCGCCCGGCCAGCGCCCTCCCCTTTTCCGCCTCCCAATACGCGCGCAGGGCGCGGACAAAATCCCTCTCGCTGTCCTTGAGGCCTGGCGGAGTCAGGGTGAGACCCGCCTTGCCTTCGAGAAGCAGCGGCAGGTACAGATGGCGGTCGAAGTAGAGACGCGGCAAGTCCCCGCTGTCCGCCTGATACAGAGCCTCGGCGTCGTCCACCAGTTTCTGGATGGCCTCTCTCAGGTCGGTCTGTGACCGGTCCAGGCGGACGACGTAGGCCGCGCCGGTCTCCTGGAGGGGCAGGCGGTTGAAGCTCAGGTTGGGGTCGCGCTCGTCGAGGGGCTGGTAGACCAGCCGACCGCCTTCCCACGTCTGCCGCCGCCAGCGGTAGAAGCGGTCCACGTAGCTGCGCAGGACGGACCGCACCACCTCCCGCATCGCCTCCACATCCGGATACGTTTGAGGATTGAAGATGGCCGAATCAGCCACCAGCGTGTACGCGCCCTGCTCCAGGATGGCGCGGGGAGCGCCTGGCGGGATGAGCAGATTGCTCAGCCCCTGGCGCTCCTTGTACGCCAGCAGGTCCAGATAGACGGCCGGCCAGTCCACCAGGTCGAGCAGGCGCGACGGGATACGTCCCTCCTGCCCGGCCTGCCCGGTCTCTATCGCGACGCGCCCCTCGTGGTCGTGTATCTCGCCCCGCACCTCCGCGACCCGCAGCGACAGGTCTACCCGCACCCGCACCGCCGAATTGTGCGCCAGCCACAGCGCCTCAGCCGACTTGAAGTCGCAGTCGGCGGGCAGGCGCGGGGTCACCAACCCCTGGTTCAGAAACGCCTTGTGGAGGCGCACCGCCAGGCGCATCTCGATCTTCTCGTCGGTCTCGACACCCTCGCGCTCCAGGTAGTCGCGGAACTGGCCCATGTAGTTGGCGCGCACGGCGAAGATGTTCAGCGTCTCCAGCAGGGGCAACGGAGGCGGGTGCGGCCCGGGCAGCGCCGCGCTGCGTTTGAGGCTGAAGTCTCGACCCGCCAGCCGCACGCCGCGCCCGAAGAGTTGGATGATCTGCGCCCCCTCCTGCCGGCCAATGTTGAGCAGGCCCATGGTGGCGACGCGCCAGGAATTCCAGCCCTCCATGAACTTCCTGGCCCCGATGAGGATATCCAGGCTGGTGTCGGGCCGGTCCAGGCTGGCGAACAGCGAGCCGGCCAGCGCGTCCTCCTCCAGCGTAATCTCAGGCGCCTCCTCTTCCACCAGCTTCTTGAACGCGGCCGTGTCGCCGATGTAGACCAGCCCGAAGTAGGCGTCCGCGCCGGCGGCCCGCAGGCCCAGCTCGTCCGGCTGGCCCCGCATGTCGCATAGGTGGAGGCCGCCGCCGGCGGGAGCCTGAAAGACGCGGGCCAGGATGTCCTGGTAGACCGCCTGGGGCGTGAGACCGCTCGCCTTCAGGCTGGTGAAGCGCGTCTCGAACAGGTCCTCGCCGTAGGGGGTCCGCAGCCCGCTCTGGCCGGTCAGCAGCTTGTCCAGGGCAGCCACGGCCCAGCCGCCCTCGTTCTCCAGCACGCGGTGCAGGAAGCGCACCACGGTAAGGACATCGCTGCGCTTCCGCTTGTCCTGGCTGTACACGGCGTTGACGGTGCTGCCCACGAAGACCCACAGCGGCCGCTGCAGGTTGTAGGGCCGCAGGGCCTCGGCCTGGGCCGCGAAGACGCGCTTCTGCTCGTAGAAGGCCAGCAGGTTGCCCAGCAGCAGGAGGTCGGTGTCCGCCTCCGAGGTTTCCTCTTTCAAGTTCAGGATGCGGAAGTCCTTGCCGAAGCCGTCGCCGTAGAAGTAGCGGTAGGAGTAGTCGAAGGCGATGGCCTTGCCATACTCGGCCGTCAACTGGTCGTTGCGCGCCGCCGTCAGCGCCTGGCCGAAGGTCGCGCTGTACTCGAAGGTGAAGCCGGTCTGGCCCAGCGCGTCGCGGAAGCGCCGCCACGTCTCGCCGCCCGTGCCCTTGTGCCCCTCGTCCACCAGAATCAGGTTGTTGCCCTCAAAGGCTTCCACGGGCACGCTCACCCCGCCGCCGCGCTTGTCCTCCACCAGCTTGGTGATCTCAATCACCCGCACCGTGTCCGCCGCCCCCAGCCCTAGCCCGCTCTCGTTCAGGTCGAAGCGGCGGGCCGGAATGCCCGAACTCGCCAACTCGGCCAGGTGCTGCTCACTCAGCCCCTCGTTGGGCGTCAGCAGCAGGATGTTGTCCAGCGGCTGGTCGTTGTAGTGGAGGAACTGGCGGTAGTTGAGATGCAGGATGAGCGTCTTGCCGCTGCCCGTCGCCATCCAGAAGGCCAGCTTCTTCAGGTCGGCCGGGCCGAAGTCCGTCTCCAGGGCGTCGCCCGGCAGGCGCGCCGCGTTGCGGTCGGCGACAAAGGCGTTCAGGTCGCGCAGCAGCCCGGCCCGCCCGTTGAAGTAGCGGTCCAGGAAAATTTCGGTGTAGAGGGCGGCCAGGTACTGGAAGTAGCGCAGCGTGATCGGCTCCGGCCGCCCGGCGTTCATCGCCGCCAGGTGGTCGCGGATGTGGCTGTCGTAGCGGGCCAGGTCGTCCTGCCTCAGCTTGACCTGCGCCTGCCGGCTGATCAGGTAGTGATAGACCAGGCTGCGGCCGTCGTTGGTGTCGAAGCCTTCGCCCACCTCGCGCAGTTTGGCCAGCAACTCGCGGTTGTGGGCGTAGCCGAGCAGGCTGTTGAGCCAGGCCAGCAGGACCAGCCGCCCTTCCAGGGCGACATAGGGCTGGGGGGCTGGGGTGGGCGATGGGGCCGCCGACCGGCGGGCGGGACGCGGCATGACCTAGCCCTCCACTGGCGCGAACAGCCGCGCCTTGAACACGGGTTCCAGCGCCCGCGCCCCCGGCAGCAGCGAGTCGCCGTTGACAAACACCTCGTCCGCGCCGGCCGTCAGCCCCTGCTCGGCCACGAAGCGCCGGTCGCGCTCGTAGGCCGCCTCGTTCCAGCCGGCCGTGGCCCGCCAGAGCACGACGACGACGCGGTGGTTCAACTGGCCGCGATAGACCAGGTAGCGCCGGTCCTCGTCGTGGTAGACGCGCCGCGTCTCGACCTGGAGCCCCAGCAGGTAGTTGAAGGTCTCCGCCAGGTCCACCGCCGCCTCGGCCGTCTGGCCGTCGCGGTGGACCCGCAGCCGGTAGTCGAAGGGCCGGCCCAGCCCCTCGACGTTCAGCAGCGTCTCGCTGCCCCGCGTCTCCCAGCCCAGCATGTAGCGCAAGCGGTAGCTCTCATCCCGCAAGGGCAGGGGCAACTGCTCGTCGGCCGTCTCGACGGCCTCGACGGCGATGTTGTTGAGGGCGTCCTCGTAGGATTCCAGCCGGATGATCTTCAGGATACGCGGCCCGCGCGCCGCCTCCTCCGCCGTCGCCCCGCGCTTCGGCCGGCCGGCGCTCCACTCCGGCGTAAAGGCGACCTTCTTGAGGCGCGGCAGCAGCACGGTGTCGAAGTAGTCGGCCATCTCGACCAGGATGAAGCGCCGCCGCCCCCCGTCCTCGCGGTTCAGGTTGACCACCGCGTGGCCTGTTGTGCCCGAACCGGCGAAGTAGTCTAGTACGGTGCCCGCCAAGTCATCTCGAAGGTTAGCCACTCTTAAGCAATCAGAGACTGCGTGGACAGACTTTGGGAAAGTGAATTTGTGCGTTTCACCAAAGATATTTGCGAGCAGATTTGTACCATACTCCGCAGCAGAGTACTCCGACTTATCCCATACCGTTTGCGGCAGCATACCCTGCTCGTTTAAACGCCACTTTCTATAAATGGCAGGAGCTCCATTTGAGTCTTTGCGCACCTTAAGGTGCGCCATCTGCTCACGGGCCGTATCGACAACGAAATCCCATATGCGCTCCCTTCCTGCTTCATCAACGGGAAGCAGGACAATTTCTCCCGCTATGGGGGATTCAAGCACATGCCAGGCCCGAGCGCTATTGTCCCATTCCATTTTGGGGATACGAATGCTTTCTCCGCGCACATAAAAAGGATAGAACTGACGAGGCCGTGTTGTGCGGTACGTATTTAATCCGCCATGTTTGCGAAAATTCGTCCACTCGTAAGCACTAATCTCGTCACGCTCCTTGTATCTGGCTCTCTGCGCTTCGTTGTGGGGGAGTCGTCCTACTCTCGCAACGCCCTGTTGTCCGTAGAACAAAGCGTACTCATGTGAGATTGAGAAGCCAACGGTGCCAGTACGGCCTGCTGGATTGTTCTTGATTGTCACTGCACCGAGAAGCTCATGGTCTGGGAGAAGACGCTCCAATAACATGCGGAGGTTGTGCAGCTCGACATCATCAATCGTGATACACATGATCGCTTCTGCCCCAGTAAGGGTTCTAGCAAGCGAAACGCGGTCACACATCAGACTCAGCCATGAGGAGTCGCGATACCCATTCTTGTAGGCAATAGGACCTGCATCTGTATTGTAGGGCGGGTCAATATAGATGCAGTCAACAGTATTGTGGTACTTTCGACGCAATAGGTTTAGCGCCTGCCAGTTTTCACCATTAATGAGCAGGCCGTCGGTCAACTCGTCCAGGTCGGGAAAGCTGGCGAGCAGGCGGTCCACGAAGGGGCGGTCGAAGTGGCGGGTGTCCAGGGGCAGGCTGGGGTGGGCGTTCAGGAAGGCGACGCGGCGGCCCTGGTGGCTCTGGCCGTTGGTGAAGAGATTCTCCTCGCCCTCGTCCACGCCGAGCAGGTCGCGCCACTCGGCCCACTGGGCCTCGCAGGCGGCGATGGCGGGGTAGAAATCGGGGTGGATGGTGCCGACGGTGATGCAGTACTGGACGTCGGTGATAAACTTGCGCTTCTCCCACAGCCGCTTCTGGAATTCCTCGATCTGGTGGAGGAAGTCAATGATCCGCCCGCCCACCGCGCGGACCAGGCGCAGCGTCTCGAACCAGCCCTCGGCGCGGCGCTCGGCCTGGTCCTCGGCCGGGGCCATGAGTTCGTCCAGGTTGAGCACCTCGTTCTTCAGGTAGAAGTCCAGCTCGCGGGTCAGGAAGCCCTTCAGGTCCTTGTGGATGAAGAAGTCGGCGGTGTTGCGGCGGGTGTACTGGCGCAGGTGGTATTCCAGGTAGCTGATGGGCTGGCCGTCGGCGGACGTGGCGCGCTTGGCTTCGAGGGCGGCCAGGGCGTCGGCGGCGCGGGCCGGCGAGAGCTGACGGGGCAGGTCCAGCCGGGCGCGGTCGAGGATGGCCTCCTGCTGGTTGCGGCCGCCGTAGGCTACGCCCTCCTGCTCGGTGAGGGGGCGGTACTCAAAGGGGACCGTCAGGCGGCGGGCCTCGGCCTCCCAGGCGACGCCGGCCAGGCGCGGCAGGAAGAAACGCTTGTCGCCCTTGACGTTGTTGTGCTCGACGTCGGCGGCCTGGAGCTTGAAGTGAACGGTCACGCCGTTGGGGGCGGTGAAGGTGTAGTCGGTAAAGGTCTCGCCCGTCTTGATGTAGTACTGGTCGCGGTTGGCCCAGTACAGGTAGACCTCCTCGCCGTTGTAGGGGATGGCGTAGCGCTCGCGGCGGGAGTAGCGGCGTTTGGAGATGAAGTCGCCGTCCTGGTAGTAGCGGCTGAAGAAGGCGTACAGGTGGTTGTAGACGGCGGCTTCGAGGGCCTCGCGGCTGCGGGCGCCCCGGGCGCTGTCCCGCGCGGCGAGATACGCCTTGCCGACGGGCGTCACCTGGTAGACGTCGGTCAGCTCCCCTGAGGCGTCAAAGGCGGCTGGGCCGAGCGTATCCAGGACGGTCTGGCGGGCTTGCGCCAGGGACTTAGCGGCCTGCGCCTCTTCGGCCTGCGCGCCCTGCCCCAGCCGGTCGGCAATCGTGGCGGGCAGGTCCTGGTGGATGAAGCGCTCAATGACGCTCCGCTTGAGATTGAGGATGCGGTAGATGCCGAAGTCCAGGTCGGCGGTGTCGAACTGGAACAACTCCCGCAGCAGGTCTTGAAATTTCGTCAACGCGTCGCTCACGACAGGCTCACTTTCCAGGCCACAGTCTGGCGCCAGGGTACGCCTGCTACTATACACGCATTTGTTCCAGACTCAAAACATGGCGGCGGGACCGGCGCCCCCCTCCCTGCCCAGGGGAGGGGCCGGGGGAGGGGTTCCGCCCCCCTTCCTCCAGGAGGGCCGACCCGGCCGAGGCCTTACAGTCGGAGTTGCAACTTCTGGGGCCAGGGCGCGTAGAGTGGTGTAGCGGGCGGAATATGCCCGCGCTACCGCTCACACGAGGAGGCCGCCGTGCTTATAAATCTGCTGCTCCAACTGGTGCTCTATGCCCTGATTGCCTTCTTCGCGCCCCGCGTCATCCCGGGCATCCGCATTCGGGACAGCGCCACCGCCATCACCGTCGCCATCCTGTTCGTCGTCGTCAACCTGGTCCTGGGCTGGCTGGTGGGGCTGCTGCTCAACATCGCCCTCTTCCCGGCCATCCTGTGCTCCTTCGGCCTGTTCGCCCTCGTCGTGCCCGTCCTGGTCAACGCCGTCGTGCTCAAGGTCGTGGACAGCCTGATGAGTTCGTTCGACCTGGTGGGCTGGACGCCGGCCATCCTGCTGGGGGTCCTGTTTGGCCTGGCCAACGCCCTGGCGCA
>CAZFUK010000023.1:0-9650 GCA_964522005.1 uncultured Anaerolineales bacterium
CAACTGGATCGAAGTGGGTACGGGTAATCCCGCCTGTTGGATATAGTGATAGTATTGATAATTCTCGCCAAATACTCGTTAGGCAAGGTAACAACCCGGCAGTCGATTTCGTCCTTGTACCTTATACGCCAACCCCCACCGCGACAGCCACAGCAACCGCGACTCGTACAATGATACCCAACCCTACCGGAACACCCACTGTGCAGGCCTCGGCCACTGCCGATTCACGAATGGGGTTGATTGTAACAATCACGGACATTTTGCCTCCCTCACCGGGGATAACTCTATCTGCCACCTTCAACGTGACCATCACAGGGCAGATAGGAGAAACGGCTGTTCTTACGTTTACCCCCAATACAACCTACCCGAACCCAACCTACATGGACAGCCCACAACCCGACTGTCTGTCTTCTGGCTGTGATGTCGTCTTGAATGATAACGGGCGTGGCGACGGGCAAGGAACGCTGCCAGTCACCATACGTATAGTGGCGATGCCCACCAATTCCAGTACTGTCAAGCTAGGATGGGACTGGCAAGCCTATTACAAGTTCCCGCCGAATCCAGCCCCTAGTCGAATCAAGAGTGGTTCCATCTGTGTTGATCTTAGCATCGACAGGATGAAGTTAACTAGTTGTTCGTAGAGGTAGAGTAAATGCCGATCTCACTCCACATCGAATCGGGGCGGCTGGAGGTCGCGGCGGGCGGCGAGGCCACGGCGCGGGTGGTCGTTCGCAACCTGGGCAGCCAGCCGACTCAGGCCGACCTGCGCCTGGTCAACGCCCCGGCCTGGGCCAGCCTGCCCGTGGACCAGGTCGGCCTCTTCCCCGGCGAGACCGTGCGCGTGGCGCTGCGCCTCCAGCCCCCGGCCGGCGTTCCCCTGGGCGGCTACCCGGTCGGCGTCGAGGCCGTCGAGGGGCGCGAGGCGGCGGGAACAGCGCCGGAGGCGGACACGCTGGAGGCCGTCGTCGTGGCCCCGGCCGGCCAGCCCCTGCCTGATGTCACGGCGGCCCCACTCGCCGCGCCCGCCGTTACGTTGAAAGTGCTACTCACCGTCCCGGAGTTCCAGACGCAGACGACCGTGACGGTGGAGGCCGAGACGGCGGCGGCCGAGCCGGTGACGGTGCGGCTGCACGCGCGGGACGACCAGGGCCTGTGCTGGTTCAGCTTCGCGCCGCAGCAACTGGTCATCCCGGCCGGCGGGCGTGGCTCGGCCGAGTTGACCATCCGCGCCCAGGCCGGCGTCCCCCAGAGCCGCGACACTCGCGCCGTCGTCACCGCGCTGCCCCTGGAGGGCGACACCCCGCTGGCCCAGGCGACGGTCAGCCTGCGGCTGGAGCCAATTCTGGCGCCCGTGGTCGAGATCACGCCGCTGGAGACGGGACCGACGGACATCGCCCACTTCAAGATTCGCATCGCCAACTCGGCCCGCATGGCGGTGAGCTTTCGCCTCAAGGGCGTGGACGAGGGAGCGAGCCTCCTGTACGCCTTTAACCCGCCGCTCGTGACCGTGCCCGGACAGCGCCAGGGCGACACCATACTGACCGTTACGCCGCACGTGGCCCTTAAGGAGAAGGCGTCGCCCATCGAGCGCGTCTTTCGGGTGCGGGCCGAGGCCGTGGGCGACGCCTTGCCCCCTGGCGAGGCCAGCGGCCGCTTTCTCCAGGCCCCCGTTGTCCCCCCGTCCATCGACCTGACGAGCCTCAGGCCGCCCTTGCGGACCGAACTCCACGGCGCCGACAAGCGCATCGTCGTGGCCGCGCGCGCTTCGACCATCGCCTTCGACCTGCCCATCCAGAACCCCAACCCCTTTCGCGTGACCGCCGATGTGCGCCAGGTCGGCGATGATCCGTCGGTGCGCCTGACCTTCGAGCCGAACCACTTGAGCCTGCCGCCCAACGCGACCGTCAACACCCGCGTCACGCTGCGCGCCCTCCAGCCGATGGCGGCAGCCGAGCGCAAGCGCAAGCTCCCCTTCACGCTGGAAGTCTTCACCGCCCTGGGCGGCTCGACCCCTCAGGACGGCGCGTTGGAGCAGGAAGCGCCGGGCGGCCTGCCGCTGCGGGTACGCTGGGAGCGCGCCTGGCAGAAGCTGCGGCCGGTGCGCCACGGGCTGATCTACCTCCTGTGCATCCTCATCGCCGTGCCCGCCATCATGTTGCTCTGCCTGCTGCCGACCACCTTCGCCCTGGACCTGGTGGCGCCGGTGCGAACGGTGACGGTGACGCCGACGCCCACCGCCACCCCCACGGCCACCGCCACGCCGACGCCCCCGCGGCCCCCCACCTCGACCCTTCCGCCCGGCAGTCCACCGGCGGCCGGGCCACCGGCCGGCGGGCCGGCCGGCCCCACCCCCCGCCCACCCTGAACCGGTTGAGATTTCTCCCCGCAGGACGCACAACTCTTTTCGCCAGTCAGGCCTAAATGCCCTATCATGGGGCTATGGGCCGGCCATCCCCGGCCGGCCGATGGCGAGGAGATGCGATGTCCTGTCATGCTGAATCGTCTCCGGTCCTGGGGACCGTCACCCCGCTGATTATCCTGGCGGGCCAGCCCAACGTGGGCAAGTCCGTCCTCTTTAAACGCCTCACCGGACGGTATGTCACCGTCTCCAACTACCCCGGCACGACCGTCGAGGTCGCGCAGGGCCAGGCCACACTGGCCGGCCAGCCGACGACCATCGTGGACGCGCCGGGCATCAACAGCCTGCTGCCGCAAGCCGAGGACGAGCGCGTCACGCGGCGTCTGCTCCTCACCGAGCGGCCCCAGGCCGTCGTCCAGGTCGCCGACGCCAAAAACCTGGCGCGCGCCCTGGGTCTGACGCTGCAACTGGCCGAACTAGACGCGCCGCTCGTCCTGGACGTCAACATGACGGACGAAGCCGAGCAGCGCGGGCTGCGCATTGACTACCCCGCGCTGGCCGAGCGGCTGGGCGTCGAGGTGGTGCCGACCATCGCGCCGAGGGGGGTCGGGGTAGGCCGCCTGATTGAGAGCCTCGCCCAGCCCCACGTCCCGCGCCCCAGCGTGGCCTACCCGCCCCCCGTGGAAGCCGCGCTGGCGCGAGTCGAGGAGTTGCTGCCGCCGGGGGCGCCTGGTCGGCGGGGCCGCGCCGTGATGCTGCTGGTGGGCGACGACGGTCTGGCCCGTGACCTGGGGCTGGACGCGCCCGCGCTGGAGCGGCTGCGCGAGACGCGCGAGCAGGCGCAGGCCCAGTTCGACCGCCCCCTGGCCCAGGTCATCACCCACGCCCGCTGGCAGGCCGCGCTGGCCCTGGTGGCCCAGGTCTGCACGCGGGAGGGCAGCCGGCGCCAGGCCTGGCGCGACCGGCTGGGCCGGCTGGCGGTGCACCCCGTCCTCGGCTGGCCGGTGCTGCTCCTGATTCTGTTCCTGGTGTACAAGTTCGTGGGGGAGTTCGGGGCGGGGACGCTGGTGGACGGCCTGGAGGGCGTCGTCTTTCAACAGTGGCTCATCCCGGCGCTGACGGGGCTGCTGGACGGGCTGGCCCTGCCCGCCCTGGCGCGGGACTTCCTGGTAGGCGAGTACGGCCTGATTACCATGGGCCTGAGCTACGGGTTCGGCATCGTGCTGCCCATTGTCAGCACCTTCTTCCTGGCCTTTGGCCTGCTCGAAGACTCGGGCTATCTGCCGCGCCTGACCGTCATGGTCAACCGCTCCTTCAAGGTCATCGGTCTCAACGGCAAGGCCGTGCTGCCCATGGTGCTGGGCCTGGGCTGCGTGACCATGGCGACCATGACCACCCGCATCCTGGGCACGCGCAAGGAGCGCCTGTTGGCGACCCTGCTGCTGGCGCTGAGCATCCCATGCTCGGCCCAACTCGGCGTCATCCTGGCGATGGTAAGCTGGCTGACGCCGCAGGCCGTGCTGGTCTGGCTGGGGTTGATGCTCGGCATCCTGCTGCTGGTCGGCTGGCTCGCCGCCCGCGTCATCCCCGGCGAGGCGTCCGACTTTATCATGGAACTGCCGCCGCTACGCTGGCCGGCCTGGGATAACATCCTGCTCAAGACCCTGGCGCGCGTCGAGTGGTATCTCAAGGAGGTCGTGCCGCTGTTCGCCCTGGCGACGGTGGCCCTGTTCGTCCTGGACCGCACTGGCGTGCTCGACCTGATTCAACGGCTGGCCGCGCCGCTCGTCGTGGGCTGGCTGGGGCTGCCGGCGGAGACGGCGGGCGTCTTCCTGCTGGGCTTCCTGCGCCGCGACTATGGGGCGGTCGGCCTGTTCGAGATGGCGCGGTCGGGGCTGCTCTCGCCCCACCAGGTGTTCGTCAGCCTGATGGTCATCACGCTGTTTGTGCCGTGTGTGGCGACGGTCATGATGATTGTCAAGGAGCACGGCGCGCGGGTGACGCTGGCGATTGTCGCCTTTGTCTTCCCGTTCGCGTTCCTGGTGGGCGGTCTGGCCCACCGCTTGGTCGGAGGGTGAGTATGATGCGGTGTGACATGTGCGGCTACGAGTTCGACGCGGCGGGCCTGGCCTGCCACACAGCCTGTCCGCTGGGCGCGCAGTGCATGGTCATCTGTTGCCCCCACTGCGGCTACTCCACAGTCAATCCGGCCCGCTCGCGGCTGCTGGGCTGGCTGGAGCGCTGGATCAAGCGCCCGGCTCCCCGTGCCGACACGGCGACCGCGAGCGGTCGACTCTCGCTGCTCGACCTCGCGCCGGGCCAGGAGGGGCGGGTCGTGGCCCTGGGCGACAGCGAGCCCGAGCAGTTGCTCCACCTGAGCGACTACGGCCTCATGCTGGGGGCGCCGGTGCGCCTGTGCCAGCGCCGCCCGACGCCCATCATTCAGGTGGGCGAGACCGAACTGGCCCTCGACGCCGTCCTGGCGCGCGACGTATACGTCGAACGGCTGGACCGAGTCGAATAGCCTACGGCGCAGCAGCCCGCGACTCGTGGACCAGACGCCTCGCCTACAGAAGACGGAGGGCGCCCTGGATGAGAAGACCATCATCCTGGCGTCCTCCGTCTTCCGTCTTTCGTCCTCCGTCCTCCGTCGCTCCTACCGCCAGATCAGCATGCGGTCGCCCGGCGCGCCGTAGGTAAAGATGATGTCGGCTGCGCCGGTGGAGTTGGAGTTGCGCAGCAACCAGAGATTGCCGCGTGTCACCCCCGGCGTGTCCACACCATCCCCATTCCAGTCACCGACGAGCGGGGTGTCGCCCGGCGGCGTGCCATAGTTGAAGGCCAGGTCGGACGGACCGGTGGTATTGCTGTTGCGCAGATACCACACACCCGAGCGGAAGATACCGGGCGTGTCAACCTGGTCCCCATTCCAATCCCCCGCCACAGGCCGGTCGCTCACCAGGCCATAGTTAAAGGCCAGGTCAGACGCGCCGGTGGTATTGCTGTTGCGCAGGTACCACACTCCACCGCGCACGATTCCCACCGTCTCCGTGCCGTTGCCATCCCAGTCGCCGCAGATGGGGGTATCCCCCGTCATGCCATAGGTCAGGGCGAGGTCAGAGTTGCCGCCGGCGTTGGAGTTCTTGAGATACCACGTGCCGTTGCGGAAGACGCCGGGTGTCTTGCTGCCGTTGCCGTCCCAGTCGCACATGATGGGGACATCACTGCCCAGACCGTAGGTGAAGGCGAGATCGGCGGGGCCGCCCGTCAGGCTGTTCCGCAGGAACCACGAGCCGTTGCGGAAGACGGCTGGCTTCGACGGGATGATGGGCGTGCGCGTCGGCGTACTCGTCACCGTGACGAGCGGGGTGAGCGTCGCCGTAGGGGTCGGCGTGCGGGTCGCGGTGGACGTCTGCGTCGCGGTGCGGGTCGGGGTTGCCGTGGCCGTTGGGGTCTGCGTCGCAGTGCGGGTCGGGGTCACGGTGCGTGTTGGGGTCACTGTAGGCGTCAACGTCACTAGCGGTTGGACGCCCAGGGGCGTCGTGACCAGGCCCGAGGCAAAGTAGCCGCCCTGGACCTGCGTTTCAACCGTGTAGCTACCGACGGCCAGACTCAGGACGGTATCGGTGACGAGGCCGTTGAGGTCAGCGTTGACGATACGCGTGGCGACGGCCGTGTTCTGGTTGTCCTTGACGATGAACTTGACCTGGGCGAGACGCAGATCACCGGGGAAGCCGTCGTTCTCCTGACCCACCGTCGCGGTGAGTTGGAGCGTCTGGCCCACCACGATGTTGGTTTGCCCCGTGTAGCTCACGTTGGCCGTCTCCGGGGTGATGATGAACGCGCTGGTGGCGACGCTGGAGGCCGACGGGGTGTAGCGGGCGTCCTGAATGGGGTCCTGGCCGGTGACGGCAGGGAGCGCGCCGGCGAAGTAGGCCGTAATCGAGTAGGTGCCCGACGGCAGGACCGGTGACTGCATCGTAGCGCGGCCTTCGTTGGTCGTGATGTCGTGGACGGCGTCCTGCCCGTTCGCGCCCGTGATGACAAAGAACACAGTCTTGGCCGCAATGGGCCGGGAGGCGTCGTCGTCCAGGACGGCGGTGAACGAGGTCGGGTCGCTGTACTGGCGCGTGACGGGTAGGGAGGCCGTCGAAGACAGGGTGATGGAGGTCCCCTGCTTCTCGACGGTGTAATCGCCAGTCGCCAGCGATGGCAGATAGTCGCCGGCGCCCTTGAACTCCACCGCCACCTCGTAGATGTTGGGCAGCTGGTTGATGGTGATGGGGAAGGACGCCACGCCGTTGGCGTTCGTCTGGGCCTCGCGCAGCATGCCGCCCAGGCTGAACTGGACGGTCTGGTTCGCCAGGGGTCCCCCGTCGTGCGTCAGCGTCGCCGTGAAGGTGCGCTCGTCGCGGTACGCGCCCGTGGCCGGCAGGCCGAGGGTGAGCGTCGTCTCCAGGGTGGGCGGCGGGGGCGGGTCGCCGCTCTGGACGCCGTACTGCTGGCCGCCGTTGGTGTCGAGGGTGACACCGCCGACACCGTTCGCCGCCTGGACCAGGAAAAACACATTCTGGGCCGACTGGTCGGACGGCAGCGGCAGCGACCCCGTGAAGGCCTGGGTGTCGGCCGTCTTGGAGCGGCGCGGCGGGCCGGCTGTCTTCGCGGTCACGCTGGGGGACAGGTCCAGGACGCGCCACTCGCCGTACCAGGGTCCGCTGCTCGCCGTGTACAGAATCCACACCTGCTGGATGCCGGCGGAGGCCTGCCCATCCACCAGCACCGTGAAGTGGACCGTGTTGGAGTCGAGGGTCGCCTGGACGCTGGTGACGGTGGGCGGCGGGGCCAGCCCGGCCCCGCTCGTCTGCTCGTTGTAGAACAGGCGAAACTTCATCTGGCCGTAGGTGCGGAAGGTCCCCGTCGTGACGGCGAGGCTATCCGACTTAAACTGGGCGGGGAAGAGGTCCAGCAGCGTCTTGCCGCCGTTGAAGGCGTCGAAGTAGTTGACCGACCAGAGCAGGCTGGGGAAGAAGCCGGTGGAGGCAAAGGCCGGGTGCGGCGTGCTCAACTCGGTGGTCGGCGCGCCGGTCAGCGGGGTCAGGCCCGGCCAGTCGGTGTACGCGCCGCCGCGCCAGCCGACGCCGCGTAGCGTGCGCTTGGGCGAGCCGAGGTCGGGGTAGGTGACGTTTTCGATCTGGAGCGGCAGGATTGGCTCCAGCGGGTTGACCACGACGCCGTCGCGGCCCTCGAAATAGGTCGTCGTGACGCTCGTGTTGCTGCTCGTGTTGACCAGGGTTTTGGTCTGGCTGACAACGTTGGTCGTGACCGTGATGTCGGCCGTGCTCAAGAGCAGGGGCGCGCCCGGCCCCGTTGTGACCGGCGTCAGGGCAGTGACCAGCGAGGGCGGAGCGGCGGGCGACAGGCGCGCGCCGGGCATGTTGATGCTGTACATGGGCAAGCCGTAGAGCGTCGCCACGCGCAGCGCCTTCTCGTGCAGGCCGCGCATCTGCGGGATGGCCGCCAGGTAGTCGTTCTTCGCCTGGACCAGCGCCTTGCCCACTGGGCGAGGCCCGCTTCCGCTGCGCAGTTGACGGGTGAACAGGTAGTACAGCCGCTCGGAGTACTCGATGAACTCGGTGTCCCCGTACTGGTAGCCCGTGCCCATGACGCTCGTCACCCCCTTGCGGGCGAACGCCTGCGCCCAGTCGGGCTCCTGGGTCACGTCGGGCACCCCGGCCGAGTCGGGGATGTTGTAGCCGGAGTGGCAGCCGACGCTGTAGGCAAAGGCGTTCGCCAGGTTGAGGCTAGACTCGGCCACCTCGGCGCTCGACAGGCGCGTGCGGTAGTCAGCGGCCTCTGTGCCGACCGCGCTAAAGTGGCCGGCGAAGAAGGTCATGTCGTGGCGGCTGCCCAGGAAGGCCGTCCGCAACTGGGACGCGGTCCAGGCGTTCGGGCCGGTAGGCGGCTCGCCTTCCGGCTGAATCAGGCTATCCACCGTGGTCGCCAGCCCGGCGTTCAACTCGTCCTTGACGGCGCTTGCTACATCGGCCACGAAGTCGTAGCCGGTCACCAGGCCCGTGCTAGGAACCAGGACCCCGTTGTGGTCGAGGTAGGTGTTGATCATCCCCGCCGCCTCGCCGGCTGTCTCCACCAGGCGGCCCACGGCCAGGTCGGGCAGCGGGATGCTGAAGCCGTTGCGGACGGCGGTAATGGACGAGCCATACTCGTCCTGGCCCAGGGTCTGCGACAGACGCAGCGACGACTGGGAGTGGGTGTTCTCCAGCACGGGCGGGTAGTAGCCGTCCTCGTCGGCCAGCCCGCCCCGGTCAGCGCCTCGGAAGAAGGGCACGACGTCGTCGGCGCCAATGACCACCACGTATTCCAGGGGGTGGGTCAGGCGGTAGGCGTCCACAACCTTCTTGATTTCCTCGGCCAGGACGTTCTTCGCCAGCGGACAGTTGGGGTTGTCAGTGGCCTCGGTGTAGGCGGCGGCCACGCGCGGATACACAGGATTGCCGCCGACCGTCGCGCCCAGGTCCACCAGGACCCCGGCCACCTCGGGCCGTGCCATAAAGGTGGTCAGCGCGGTCTGGAGCGCGGCCTTGTCGGCGGCGCTGCCGGGCAGGCGGGTCAGGTTGGTCAGCACAATCGTCTTGTAGGACGGCGGGCCGGCCGGCGGCACAGGGTCCGCGCCGGTGAGGGGCGTGAGGCCGCCACAGAAGTCGCCCTTGACATCCACGACGAGGGTGAAGGGCGCGGCCAACGAACTGGCGCCCGGCTTGGCCCGCACCTGGATGTACCAGTCGCCCGTGCTGTCGTAGGTGTTGCGCAGGATGCGCTCGGAGCGTGTGCTCTCGTTGGCCGACACGGCAAGGAGGCTGGTCAACTCGGCCAGGGCATACGGCTCTGGCTGGACCGAGGAGGGCGGCGAGTCGGTGGGCTGGAAACGCTCGCGGAGGAAGCCTTCGGGCAGGAACCCTTCAGGCAGGAACCCTTCAGGCAAGAACCCTTCGGGCAGGAACCCTTCGGGCAGGAACCCTTCGGGCAGGAAGCCTTCGGGCAGGAAGCCTTCGGGCAGGAAGCCTTCGGGCGCAGCGCGGGCGGCGATGGCGACGGCGGTGATGGGCTGCGTGAGCCGGTCATACTCGATGTTCGGGTCGCGGTAGAGCGCCAGGTCGTAGTCGGCGGGCAGGTTGCTCAGGTCCACCGTCACCTCGGCGTGGGGCTGGATGGAGAACTTGAACCAGGCATTCCCGCCAGGGGTGACGATAAACTGGCTCGTCTGGCCTTCCAG
>CAZFUK010000023.1:9750-19905 GCA_964522005.1 uncultured Anaerolineales bacterium
AACGTGCTGGTATCACTGGCGGTGACCTGTTGCAGGACCGGGAAGTTCTGCAAGCCGTTGGGACCGCTATCTGAGTCCTCCGGGTCGTTGGGTGTGACGCCGTCGCCAGTTCCGACACCCGTATTATTGAGGTCAATGCCCAGCTCAGCGTTGTCCCTAATCACATTACTCAGGATGGAGATGCCGGTCGAGGCGCCCCGTAGCGCCACGCCAGGGCCAGCATTCCCTCGGATGACATTGCCTTCAGCCACCAGGGTTCCGCCGATGGACGAACTGGTGGTAGTATTCACGAAGATACCGCCGGGAGTATTCGCAAGTGGAGCCGTATTGCTCGTATTGACACCGATGTAGTTACCCTGGATGATGATCCCAGCGACTGTAAAAAGATCAATCCCGTAGTGACCATTGCCAGAGATCAGGTTACGGCCCAGGGGGTTGGCGCTCCCCACAGTGGTCCCTGAGCCGCCATCAATATAGACCCCCTGCTGTCCATTCCCGAGCGCCAGGGCGCCCGCCACATTGGTCCCGATAAAATTCCCCTGCACTATATGTGACCCGCTACGGATGTAAACGCCGCGTTCAACATTCGCAGCCACCAGATTACAGACACCCGTACATGCACCGCCGGGCGTCGTGCCAACCGTGCCTCCGATTGTATCGTTTGTGGCCCCCATGTCTAGCAGTATGCCATTCTGGCTATTACCCAGCGCGCTCATCCCGGACGTGTCCGTCCCGATAAAGTTACCCTGAATCACATTGCCACTAGCAGCGACCTTCGCGCTGTCGTCGGCCTTCGCCAGTTCGCCCAACTCATACAACTCAATCCCGTTCTTGGTGTTGCCCGAGATGATGTTGCGCCCGGCGGGCGTCCCATTGCCGATGGTCGTATTCGACGCTCCCGAGACAAGAACACCATCGTTTGTATTACCACGGTCGAGCGTGCCGGTGACATCGGTCCCGATGAAATTCCCTTGCACCAGAGTCCCATCAGCGCCCGAGTCGAGGACGATCCCATCGGCGCCATTGCCCGAGATGACGTTACACGCGCCCGTGCACGCGCCCCCCGGCGTCGTACCCGTTGTGCCGCCGACCGTGTTGTTCGGCGCGCCCTGGACCCAGACCCCCACGACATTGGCAATGGCGGTCGTTCCATCCGTGCCCAACCCGATGAAGTTACCCTCCACCGTGTTCGACGCTGCATTGATCAACAGGATCACGCCGATGGCCCCGTTACCCGCGATGATGTTACGGGCGCTGGCCGTCGTGCCCCCCACCGTGGTACCGGTGGCCGAATTGGTGAGGGCAACGCCAGCGTTGGCATTAGCAACCGCCGCCGTGCCGCTGGCGTTCACGCCGATGAAGTTCCCCTGGACCGTGCTGCCTGCCGTCAGCGCCCCGTAGAGGACAACGCCATTCTGGTTATTACCGGAGATAAGGTTACACGTGCCTGTACATCCGCCCCCCGGTGTCGTGCCCGTCGTGCCGCCCACCGTCGTATTCCCCGCGCCGGCAACGAGAATCCCATTGTTACCATTGCCCAGAGCTACTGCCCCCGTAGTGTCAACGCCGATGAAGTTGCCCTGCACCGTGTTGCCGGTGGCCGTCCCGTTGGCGATCTGGATGCCATAGGTGCCGTTGCCGGAGATGACGTTGCGGGCCGCCGGGGTCGTCCCACCCACCGCGTTGTTGGGCGCCAGGTTGATGAGCACGCCTTCGCTCGTGTTATTAAGCGCCGCCGTGCCGTTGACGTCCGTCCCGATAAAGTTGCCCCGCAGCGTGTTGCCCGACGCCCCGCTCGCCTCGATGTACACGCCGATGCTATTCCTGGCGATCAGGTTACACGCGCCGGTGCAGGCCCCGCCCGGCGTCGTACCCGTCGTGCCGCCCAGTGTATTGCTAGGCGCGCCCTCGAAGTGGACACCATAGCCCGTATTGCCCAGGCCGGCGGTCCCGCTGGTATCCGTCCCAATGAAGTTACCCTGGACGGTGTTGTTGGTGGCGCCGCTGTTGCGGAGGTGGATACCCTCGGCCCCGTTGCCCGAGACCAGGTTGCGGAGATTGGCGGTTGTCCCTCCGATGGTCGAAGAGGCAGTACTATCCAACACAATACCCTGATTGCCGTTGCCCCGGTCCAGCGTGCCACTCACATCTGTGCCGATGAAGTTGCCCTGGATGGTGATGCTCGCGGAGTTAACGGCCTGAATACCAGCGCCAGTATTGCCTGATATCAGGTTACACGCGCCTGTACACGCGCCACCGGGCGAGGTTCCCGTCCCCCCGCCAATGGTCGCTCCCAGGTAGGCGCCCGAGAGCAGGATCCCCGCCTGGCCGTTGGGGCCGGCCGTCGCGCCATCGGTGAGTATACCGATGTAGTTGCCCTGGATGGTATGCGACGTTGCTCCACTTTCCAGATAAACACCGTTGCCGCCGTTGCCCGCGATGATGTTGCGCTTGCTCGGCGTAGTCCCTCCAATGTTATTGCCAGACGCAATCCCCAAAACGTGGATGCCATGCGAGGTATTGGGCAGTGTCCCTGTGCCGGCCGCGTTCGTACCGATAAAGTTGCCCTGGATGTTCAGGCCCGTGGTGAGGTTGATGACGTAAATACCCTCGGCAGTATTGCCTGAGATCAGGTTGCAGTCGCCCGTACACGCCCCGCCGGGTGTCGTCCCCACCGACCCGCCGATGGTATTGTTGGGGGAGCCATTCAGTTCGATACCATACGCGTTCCCCAGCGCCGCGCTACCAGCGGCTGTGGTTCCAATGTAGTTGCCCAGGACACGCGTCCCACCACCGCCGTTGGACATAAAGACACCCGCAAAGTTGTGGCCGGCGACGATGTCGCGCTGGCCCACGAGCGGGCCGCCGATGGTGGTGTTGGACGCGCCGATGACGACCGAGACGCCGTACCCCTGGGATAGGGCGGCCGTCCCATTCGGCTGGGGGCCGATGAAGTTCCCCTGCACGACGGTGTTGGCGCCACCGGCCACGAAAACGCCATGGTTGAGATTGCCGGAGAGCAGGTTCTTGGCGTCGGGCGTGCGGCCGCCGATGATATTGTTGCCCGCCAGGACACGAACGCCGGCATAGGAGTTGGGGCGCGCCACCGTCCCGGTCGGGTTTGTCCCGATGTAATTGCCTTCGATGCGGTTGCCCGTCGAGGCCACCTCGATGCCGTCGGCGTTACCCTGATAGCTCGGCGGGAAAACACGGTTGATGACCAGACCGCGAATGACGTTGTTGTTGCCCGTCAGCTTCAGGCCGTTGACATCCGTCGTGAGCAGGCTGCCGTCAATCTCAACCCGTAGGTCGGTGTTCAGGCTTGTCGTGCCGCTGTTAGCCGCGCCGCCCTGAGTCAGGCCGTCAATGACGACGGGGTCGGTGATGTCGGGTAGGGGGTTGGCGTCGGTGGGCTGGATGGTCTGGACACCGGGAGAGCCGATGCTAAAATAGATGACCTGCAAGTCAATCGTACTGTTGGCGTCCAGGATGGCCTGGCGCAGCGACCCAGCCCCGCTCGCATTGGTGTTCGTCACCGCGATGTCACTCGACTCGACCGCGCCGGCGTCGCAGAAAGCGTTGCCAAATCCAGGCCGACGTGCGCCACGTTGGTCCGTCGCCGCCGCGCACCCGCCGCTAATGTTGCGCGCCGGGCTGCCAGGTGTCGGGTAGTGGGTCTTGGTCGGGCCGCCCCAGTAGCGCAGGGGACTCAGCTGGGGCGCCGCCCCGACGTAGTTGCCCCCGCCGTCACTGTAAGAGCCGCTCACCTGGCTCACGCTATTCGCGCCGAGGAGACTCTCAGTAACCGTCACCGCCCCGGCGTTGATAAAGAGGCCCGTGTTATTGAACGCGAGGGTGCTCTCCGTCACGCCTACCGTACCGCCATTGACGTAGAGACCGGCGCTGCCCGTATTACCGCTAATGGTGCTATTGCGGACCAGGGTTGTGCCGGCTTGGACCCAGACGGTGCTGACAGAGCTCCCAGTGATGGACAGGGTGCTGCTGTTGAGGGTCAGCGAAGTATCGGTATACACGGCGCTGCCGGCATTGGTGGCCGTGCAGTCTTCGAGGCTACTCTGATACAGGGTGACGCCCCCACTGCCGTTCTCCAGGACGCAGCCACCGTTGCGGCCCAGTCCCCCTCCGACGCTCGCGCGGCCATTGAGAAGCGTGACCTGGTTGAGGGTCAACGACGCGCCCGCCCCCACCTGGAAGAAGCGGAAGTCGGGCGCGTTCGGGTCACGGGCGATAATCGAGCCGTTGCCGTTGACGATGAGGTCGGAGGTAATGACCGGCAGGCCATTGGCGCCCAGACTCGCCGTCGTATTGTTGACCTGCGTCAGGAGGAAGGTGGCATTGATCGGGAGGACGATGGTATTGGCGCCACCGGCGGTATTGGCCGCGTTGACGGCCTCCACCAGGGTGCAGTCGGCGTCGCAGACCCCGTCGTCGTGGTCGTCCAAGCGGTTGACGGTGAAGACCGCGTTGGGGGCGGCGAGCTTGCGGCCCACGCCTGGCCCCTCGGCCGGGAGGGCAAACGCCTGGCTCGAAGTCAGCAGGCCCGCACAGGCCAGGACGGCCAGGCACGCGGCGAGACCGTGGTGGCCCAGGGTGAGCGACCGAACCAGAGACCTGATACGTGGCCTGGACATAGTTCCCCCCTAATTGTTGGCTCGGTCGTTCGAGAAGCTCCGCCATCAGATGGCTTGGGGCTCCCAATTACAACCTATTGTACCCGCTTACTGACAAGCATGCTATTACTGACCCGGCTAGATGGTCCGGGCCGGGCGGTCCAGGAAGGCGCGGGCAAACTCGACAAAGCGGTAGACGTCGGTGAAATTGCTGGCGATGCCCAGCGACACGCGCACCGCGCCCGGGTGCTTGTTGTCCATCGCCGTGATAAACTGCTCAAAGGTCATGCGCTCTTCGTTCTTGAAGCAGTCGTGGAAGTCTTCCCTCGTCAGCCCGCCCGCGATCTCGCCCGCCCCCGGATTGCAGAAACAGCCCGTGCGGAGCGAGATGTTGGCCTCGTTGGCCAGGCGCTCGAGGCGGCGGAAGTCAATCAACTCCCCCTCGGGGTCGTACAGGTTGAGGGTGAGGGTGCCGCCCCGCCGCTGCGTGTCTAGCGGACCGAAAATGCGGACCAGGGGCGCGGCGTTGCTGTGGCGCAGCGTCTCAAGTTGGCCGAGCAGCCAGCCCGTCAGGGCCATCACCCGGTCGTGGACCGTCTCGCCGCCCACCGCCTCAAGGTGCTTTAGGCCGGCTTCGACGGCCGGCAGCCCCAGGTAGTTGATCGTCCCATCCTCGAAGCCGGCTTCGCCCTCGGCCAGGAAGTAGCCATCGGCCTGGACGGAGGCCAGGGTGATGGTGCCGCCCGCGAACCAGGGACGGTGGAGCTTCTTGAGCGCGTCGCGGCGGGCGATGAGACAGCCCACGCCCGTCGGGTAGCCGAACATCTTATAGAACGACAGCGGCACGAAGTCGGGCCGCCAGACGCTCAGGTCCAGGCGGTTGGTGGGGGCGAAGGCGGCGCAGTCCACCAGCACGTCCCAGCCCCGCGCTCGTGCGACCTCAATCCACTCCAGAGGGTGCTGCACGCCGGAGAAGTTGGACTGGGCCGGGTAGGCGAACAGGTTGGGATAGGCCGGGTCGGCCTGGTCGAGCAGGCGCATCAACTGCGCCTCGTCGGTGCGCAGGTCGGGCGGGACGACGGGCACGTAGGTGAAGCGTGCGCCCTGGCGTCGCGCGAACTCGCGGATGCCGTTGACCGAGTTGTGGTTGTCGAAGGTGAGGAGGTAGTGGCCGCCGGGGGCGAAGGGGTAGGACTCGCCGACGAGCTTGAGCGCGCCGCTGGCGTTGGCCGTGAAGATGACGGCGTACTCGGCGGGCGAGGCGTTGAAGTACTTCAGGACGTACTCGCGGGCGTGTTCGTCTACCCGCGTGGAGGCGAGGGAGGTGGGATTGGCGGAGTGGGGGTTGCCGAACACGTGGCGGGCGAGCAGGTCCATGTGGCCGCGCAGTTGCGACTCGGCGTACAACCCGCCGCCCGTATAGTCCAGGTAGACCTGGTTCAGTTCATCCAGGCGGCTGTACTCCCGCGCCCGCAGCGCCGCCACCGCCGCCGCGTCAAAGGCCGGGTACGCCTGGCGAAAGTCGGCCAGGGCGTCCGCCAGCCCGTCTAACTCGACAACACGGTCGTGTTTGAGAGACAACATGGTACCTCGCAGGGGGCAATCGTCTGCCACACCAATGAGAGAATGCCTACACGCCCCGTATTATACACCCGCTTTCCAAATTGGGCGACTGTTGCGCCGTAGATTGGCGTCTGCCTACGGTGCGACTATAATGCAGAGCGATGATAACAGTGGATGGCCAGACCTGACAGGTTTCTAAAAACCTGTCAGGTCTGGCCTCACGTCAGTGATAGGGAGAAGGTTATGCACGGCGGCGACCTGGTCGCGGAAGTCCTCCACCGTCAAGGCGTGGAGTTTCTGTTTACCCTGTGCGGCGGGCACATCTCGCCCATTCTTGTGGCCGCCAAGGCGGCCGGCATCCGCGTCGTGGACACGCGCCACGAGGTGACGGCGGTCTTCGCCGCCGACGCCGTGGCCCGCCTGACCGGACGGCCGGGCGTGGCGGCGGTGACGGCGGGGCCGGGCGTCACCAACAGCGTCACCGCGCTCAAGAACGCCCAGATGGCGCAGTCGCCCGTCGTCCTCATCGGCGGCGCCGCGCCGACGTTCCTCCAGGGACGCGGAGCCTTGCAGGACATTGATCAGATGTCGCTGGTTCACTCGCTGGTCAAGTGGTCGGCCCGGGTCCAGCGGGTGCGCGACCTGGTGCCCTGTCTGGAGCAGGCGTTCCGCGAGGCCCAGAGCGGGGTGCCCGGCCCGGTCTTTGTCGAGATGCCGGTTGACCTGCTCTACCCCGAGTCTGTCGTCCGCCCGTGGTACGGCCTCAAGGGCCGGCCCAAGTCGCTGGGTGAGGCGGCTATTGGCCTCTACATGCGGCGGCACGTCAACCGGCTCTTCGGTGGCGCCGACCGCGTCAAGATTGGGCCGAGGGTGCGCGTCGAGCCGCCCCCACCTGACAAGGGCCAGGTGCGCCAGGCGGCGCAGCGGCTGCTGAAGGCCAGGCGGCCCGTCATCCTGGTGGGCAGCCAGGCCACGCTCGACGCCGAAGGCATCGGCCAGACGGCGGCAGCGCTGGAACGGCTCGGCGCGCCGGTCTACCTGTCTGGCATGGCGCGCGGCCTGCTCGGGCAGGACCACCCGCTCCAGATGCGCCACCAGCGCCGAGCTGCGCTTAAAGAGGCCGACCTGGTCATCCTGGCCGGCGTGCCGGCCGACTTCCGCCTGGACTACGGCCGCCAGATTGGGCGCAAAGCCTTCTACATTTCGGTCAATCGAGGCCAGGCCGACCTGTCCAAGAACCGCCGGCCCCACCTCGGCGTCCTGGGCGACCCCGCCCTGTTCCTGCGGAGCCTGGCCGAGCGGGTGACGCCGGGCGAGCGGTGGGCCGAGTGGCGGGCGACGCTGCGCGGCCGCGACGAGGCGCGCAACGCCGAAATCCGCCAGCAGATGGACGAGACGACCGAGAACGTCAACCCGCTCTACCTGCTGGGCCAGTTGGAGGCCGCCCTGCCCGACAACGCCCTGATCGTCGCCGACGGCGGCGACTTTGTCGGCTCGGCGTCGTACATCGTCGGCCCGCGCGGCCCGCTGACCTGGCTCGACCCCGGCGCGTTCGGCACGCTCGGCGTGGGCGCGGGCTTCGCCCTGGGCGCCAAGCTGGCCCGCCCCGACGCCGAGGTCTGGGTCCTCTACGGCGACGGCTCGGTCGGCTACAGCCTGAGCGAGTTCGATACCTTCGTACGCCACGGCGTGCCCGTCATCGCCGTCGTCGGCAACGATGCAGGCTGGACCCAGATCGCCCGCGAGCAGGTCGAACTCCTGGGCGATCCCGTGGGGACCGTCCTGGCCCACACCGACTACCACTGTGTGGCCGAGGGCTTCGGCGCGGCCGGCCTGGTCATCAGCGCGCCGGACGGCGCGGCGGATGTCCTACGCCAGGCCCAGGCCGCCGCCCGCGCGGGCCGACCCGTACTGATCAACGCCCGCCTGGGCAAGACCGACTTCCGCAAAGGCTCCATTTCGATGTAGACAGGCCTTCGAGACCCTAAGGGTTTTGGAAACCCTTAGGGTCGCCGGCGTGTAAAGGCTCCGCTTATGCCCCAACCCCGCATCCGCTTCGCCGTCATCGGCATCAACCACGATCACATTTATCACCAGGTCAACCTGCTGCTGCAAGCAGGCGCGGGCCTGACGGCATTCTACGCCCCTGACGACAACCTGGCCGCGACCTTCGGCCAGACCTACCCCCAGACCCGCCGCGTCGCCACGCCGGACGCCATCCTCGAAGACCCGTCCGTTCAGCTTGTCGTGAGCGCGGGCATCCCGTGCGAGCGCGGGCCGCTCGGGGTCCAGGTCATGCGCCACGGTAAGGACTACATGAGCGACAAGCCCGCTTTCACCACCCTCGACCAACTCGCTGAGGCGCGGCGCGTCCAGGCCGAGACGGGCCGAATCTACACGATCTGATACAGCGAACGCTTCCGCAACCAGGCCACCGTCAAGGCCGGCGACCTGGTGCAGGCGGGCGCCATCGGCCAGGTCGTCCAGACCATCGGCCTGGGGCCGCATCGGATCAAGCTGCCTACGCGGGCGCCGTGGTTCTTCGTCAAGGCGCAGTACGGCGGCATCCTGTGCGACATCGCGTCCCACCAGATGGACCAGTTCCTGTTTTTCACCGGCTCGACCGAGGCCGAGGTCGTCGCGTCCCAGGTAGCGAACTACCACTACCCCCAGTACCCGGAACTGGAGGACTTTGGTGACGCTCTGCTGCGGGGGAAGGGCGGGACGGGCTATGTGCGGGTAGATTGGTACACGCCCCAGGGATTGCCCACGTGGGGCGACACGCGGCTGACGATTCTGGGCGCCGAGGGCTACATCGAGGTACGCAAGAATGTGGACCTGGTCGGTCGGCCGGGCGCCAATCACCTGTTCCTGGTCAATCACCAGGGCGTCGAGTACTACGACTGCGCCGGGGTCGAGCTGCCCTACGGCCGCCAACTGGTGGCCGACATTCTGGACCGCACGGAGACGGCCATGCCGCAGGCCCACGCCTTCCTGGCGTCCGAACTCGCCCTGCGTGCCCAGGCCCAGGCTGTGCGGCTGGGGGGACAATGAGCGAACCCATTCGGGTGGCCGTGGTCGGCCTCGGCATCGGCCAGTCGCACCTGACCGCCTACCAGGAGTTAGGGGACCAGTACCAGGTTGTCGCCCTGTGCGACGTTGACGAGGCGCGCGGTCAGACGATGGCCGCGCAATTTGGCGCTCCCCCCCTCTACACCCGCCTGGAGGACGCGCTGGCCCGCGACGATGTCGAGGTCGTGGATCTGTGTACCCCGCCCTTCCTGCACTTCGAGCAGATTCAGGCCGCCCTGGCGGCGGGCAAACACGTTGTCTGCGAGAAGCCCCTGGTCGGCTCGCTGCGCGAGGTGGACGCCCTACAGGCGGCCGCCCAGGCGGCCGGGCGCGTCGTCATGCCCATTTTCCAGTACCGCTTCGGGCATGGGCTACAGAAGTTGAAGTGGCTGGTGGAGCAGGGGATCGCCGGGCAGGCCTATGTCTCGACGGTGGAGACGATGTGGCGGCGGCGGGCGGCCTACTACGCCGTCCCCTGGCGCGGCCGATGGGCGACCGAGTTGGGCGGCGCGCTGCTCGGCCACGCCCTCCATACCCACGACATGCTGACCTACATCCTGGGGCCGGTCCAGCGCGTCTATGCCCGGACCAGCACCCGCGTCAACCCCATTGAGACGGAAGACTGCGCCGCTATCACCCTGGAACTCGCCGACGGCTCGTTGGCGACGTGCGCGGTGACCCTCGGCTCGTCCCACGAGATCTCCCGCCATCGCTTCTGCTTCAGCGAGTTGACGGCCGAGAGCAACACCCGCCCCTACACCAACTCCCACGAGCCGTGGACCTTTACCCCCGACACCCCCGACGCGGCGGCGCGCATCGAGGCGGCCCTGGCTGACTTCGACCCGCTGCCCGAGCGTTTTCCCGGCCAGTTCCACCGCTTCTACCAGGC
>CAZFUK010000024.1:0-19727 GCA_964522005.1 uncultured Anaerolineales bacterium
TGTTGGTCACCGCGAGGGGGATGGGGCGGCCGGCGTCCGGCTCCAGCGCCTGGGCCAGGTCGTAGTTCGTCCCGGGTACGCTGACCGGGGCCGAGCCGGTCGGCACGAATTCCTGGAACACGGCGCGCACCGAGGTCTCGATGAACGGCGGCGTTTTGCCGAACACGCCGAAGTAGGCGGTGAGCTTGCTAATCTCGGTCGCGTCCAGGTAATAGGGCGCGCCGTAGGCCAGGACGACCACGCGCTTGTCGCGGAACAGGTCGCGCCGGTCGCGCAGGAACAGGCGCAGGGCGTCGGCGTTGGCGTCCTGGGCCGTGTCGGTGTCCAGCATGGCGAACACGAGCCAGGTGGCGCTCTTCAGCCGCGTGTCTATCTCCTGGCGTGACCCTTCGGCCAGGGTAGGCGAGGCGGTCAGGAACTGCTTGAGCGAGGCGAAGGACAGGCTGTAGACGCGGTCCGACGTGACGATACCCGCGCCGCTCGGGCCATAGAGGCGCAGAATCGTCTCCTCCAGCGCCGTCTGCGAGATGAGGGGCAGCGGCGGGCAGGTGGGGCAGTCGGTGCGGCTGCGCGTGTCGGTGAAGATGAGCAGGCGGTCCGCTTCCGTCGGGCGGGGCAAGCGGCCGGCCAGCTCTTCGCGGCTGGGTGAGATCAGCGTGACCGCCTCGCGGGCGATGCCGGCCGTCACCGCCTCGTCGCGGCCCACCCGCTCCTCGGCCGCGCGGCTGTCCACCAGCACGACGTCGGGCGAGAAGGAGGAGTACAGCCGCCGCTTGAGCAGCAGGATACGGCGCAGCGAGCGGTCCACCCGATCCTTGAACGTCTTGTCGGTGCGGTACTGCTCGCGGAAGAACTCGACGGTGGCGCGCATGTTCGCCATCTGGTCGGGCCAGGCGTCGGTGAGGGCGAAGCGGGCCAGGTAGAGCACATCGTTGCCGGCGAGAAAGGCGTCGCGCGCGATGCCCTTGGCGTTGAACGATTGGAGCGTGGGGTCGTAGGACTTGCGGACGGCGGGCGCGCCCAGCGCGTCACTGACCAGGAGGCCGCGCTCGCGCCAGGTCGCCAGTTCCGGCATGGCGAGAAGCGCCTGCAAGCCTTGCGGGTCCAGGCCGATGGGCCGGTTGGACACCCCCTGGAGGGCACGGTAGCGCACATGGGCCGTCATCAGGCCATCGGTACGGTCGGCGGCCACGTTGGCCGCGCCGGCGGTCACGCCCAGGAAGGGCGACAGGTCCAGGCGGCGGAGGTCGGCCTGCGAGCGGTCCACCGTGGCTACCTCGTCCTCCGGGCTGCGGTCGCTGACGCCGATGCCGGGGAAGTGGCGGGCCACCGTCGCCACGCGCGCCACACTGCCTTGGTGGACGCCCTGGATATAGAGCCGCCCTAGCCGTCCGACCCACTGGGGGTCGCCGCCCAGGGCGCGCAGCCCCAGGTCGCCGCTCTGGTTCCGCCCCGGCGCGCTGAGTACATCCAGCGACGGGCCGAGGAGGAGGTTGGCGCCGACGGCCGCCAGTTCCTGGCCGACGATGCGCCCGACGGCCAGCGCGTTGCTGTCGCGCCAGTTGGCGCCCAGCGCCATGTTGGACGGCAGGGGGGTAAACTCGTTGCGCAGGCTGGTGTCCGGGAAGCCGTCACCTTCCTGCGTCACGGCGATGAACAGGGGAATCGGGTTGCCCCGGTTGGCGTCAAAGGCCAGGGTCTGGAGGGCATTGGTCAACTCGGCCACGCGGCGCGGCGTGTCGGCCTCGTTGCGGAAGTTGCCATTGGCCGGGCTGATGACCACGCCGCCGACGTGGAGGTCGCGCACCAGTTGGACAACGTCGGAGGCCGGACTGGTCTCAGCGCCCTGGAACGCCACCAGAAACAACTGGCCGACGCGTTCCTCGACGCTCATGCGGTCTATGATCTGCTGAATCAGCGCCGCCTCGATGGCGCCTTGCGCGTCGGCCACGGACCCGCGCAGGCCAAGCGCGGCGACCAGAATCAGACAGGCCAGCCGCACCAGGGGGGCCGACCAGCCAGTCTGCTTCACGAATCCACCGCGCGCTCGTCTCACCACCCGCACGCTCCACTCCTGGTAAATGTCTGCCCTGTGCCTAAGAGGCTCCGACTGTCGTGCTGAGAACGCCAGGTCGAAATCGACCTGCCCGAAGCGGAGAACTCTCCGAATGTCATGCTGAGCGAAGCGAAGCATCTCGCCGTTCGGATGACTCTCCCCGCCAAGTATAGCCGGAAGTGGGGCGGGGGTCAATGCTTCTCTACGCTGCACATCGTAGGTCGGGCGTAGGTTGCCCGGTGGGTAGTGATGGTACGGGCGTCCAGCCTGGCGCGCCGAAATGGCGTACAATGGGAATGCGTTTTCTCCTCCTCCAGAAGAGCCAGTAGCGGCCTGCTACTGGCTTTTCGTCGTTTAAGCCCGCCGCTGCCCGCCGTATTGACGCGCGGCCCATTTTGCGATAGGATTCCCGTCAGAGGTACTATCATGCGACGGATATGGATTTGGCTGAGCCTCTGTCTGGCTCTCGCCTGGGCTGTGACAACGCCCCCCCCGGCTGGGACCGCCGCCGCCGCGCTTCCCCTGGACCCGGCGCCCGCTGTCGGTGCGCCTGCCCATGCCGCGTCGGCCGGTGACTATGCCCCTGGCCGGCTGCTCGTCAAATCACGCTCCAAACAAGCGAAGGCCGAAGACCTGGCTAAGCGGGTCGGCGGCAAGGTGGAAGGCGTCCTGCCCGCGCTGGGCGTCACGGCGGTCCAGGTCGCGCCCGACCAGGTCGGCGTCGCGCTGGACACCCTCCGCAAGCAAGCCGACATCGAGTACGCCGAACGCGACCCCCTGGTCGAACTCGCTCGCCCGCCAGCGGGCTGGCAGCCCAACGACCCCCTGTTCGAGAGCCAATGGGCGCTCGGCCGGCTGGGCGTCCCCAACGCCTGGGACGTGTCACGCGGCGACCCCAGCATCATTGTCGCCGTCCTCGATACGGGCGTGGAAGCGACGCACGAGGACCTACGCGGCCAACTCGTCACCGGCTGGGACTTTGTGCGGCGCAGCCCGCAGCCGGACGACGACAACGGCCACGGCACCCACGTCACGGGCATCGTCGTGGCGGCGGCCGACAACGGCCTGGGCATCAGCGGCGTCGCGCCGAACGCGCGCGTCATGCCCATCAAGGTCGTGACCGGCGTCGGCATTGGCTCCCACTACTTGATCGCGCAGGGCATCGAATACGCCATTCGCAACCGCGCCCGCATCATCAATCTCAGCCTGGGCGGCTACGAGCCGTCCGATACGCTCCGCCGCGCCATAGACTACGCCTGGGACAATGGGGCGCTGGTGGTGGCGGCGGGCGGCAACGAAAACACCAATACCCCCATCTACCCGGCCAGTTGGCCGCACGTGGTGGGCGTCGGCGCGACCAACGTGGATGACACCCGCGCCCCCTTCTCCAACACTGGCGATGCCATCACCGTCGTCGCGCCGGGCGTGGCGGTCTTGAGCACGATTCCCGGCAACCAGTACCAGGCCTGGCCCGGCACGTCCATGGCGACCCCCCTGGTGAGCGGCGTGGCGGCCCTGCTCTGGTCGCGCTATCCCATGCTCAGCAACGCCGAGGTGCGCGACCTGCTCATCAGCACGGCCGACAAGATTGGCCCCCTGCCCTACGACGCCAATGGCCGCAATGCCGAGTACGGCTATGGCCTGGTCAACGCGGCCCGCGCCGTCGGCCTCAATCTGGTCACCCCGACCCCCTTCCCCGGCTACCCCACCATCACCCCGACCCCCTGTCCTCTGCCGGGCATGCTGCCGGAAGAGCAGGCCGTGCTGGACTGGATCAACGTGGCGCGCTTCAACGAGGGGCTGCCCCCGCTGAGCCTCGACATCCGGCTGGAGCAGGCCGCTCGCGCCCATAGCCAGGACATGGCGGCCCACGGCCGGCTCTCGCACACGGGCAGTGATGGCTCGTCGCTCCAGGAGCGGCTGATTCGCGTGGGCTATCCCTTCGCCGAGGCCAGCGAACTCATCGCCGGCGCGGAGGCCAACCCCCGCTCGCTGGTCAACCTCTGGCTCAACAGTCAGGAGGGCCACCGCGACATCCTGCTTGGGCCGTGGGACAACGTGGGCGTTGGGCTGGCGACGGCCAATGACTCGATTTACTATTACTGGACGGTGAAGCTCGCCTCGCGCCTGACCAACGCGCCCCTGGCGACGCCCGTGCGCCCCGTCTGCCCCACGGGCGCGGCCGTGACCCGCACGCCGACACCTCGCCCGCCCACCATCACCCCGACGCCCACCGCCACCCCGCCCGGCCTCCACTACACTGAACTGCGGCCGCCGCCACGCGCGGCGGGCTGGGTCCGCAGCGACCAGCCCGACCGGGGCAACTGGGGCGACGACGACACCTACACCGGCAGCCTGGGTGGCCTGACCTTCCACGGCGCGCTCCAGTTTGACCTCAGCGGCCTGCCCCCCAACGCCCGCATCCAGCGCGCGCAGCTCCGCTTCACCGGCCAGGACGCCTCGCAGCGGCGCGGCCTAGGGGCCTGGACGATCCGCATCCTGGGCGAAGACGCCGACTACGGCTGGACGTCCCACGGCTACAGCGTCATCCACGGCGTGAGCGTGGTCGAAACGGTGGATACGCTCAGCACGGGCCAGTTGGGCGAGGGCATCACCAACGCCGTGGAGTTCACCATCGGCCCGATTATTGAGCTGCAACGCCGTCGGACGACGACAGGCCTGGTCTCCTTGCGCTTCGACGGCCCGGCCGACGGCGACAACCTGTTTAGCTGGGACAGCGGCCAGGGGCCGGACAGCACGCAGCCGGGTCCCGTCCTCATGCTCGCCTACGCGCTCGACGGCCCGGCGCCCCCCACCTCCACGCCCGGCCGGCCCACCGCGACGGCCACGCCCACCGTGGCCCCGCCGCCCGCCACCCCGGCCCCCACGCCCACGCCTGGCCCGGACGGCTCGATTACCCTCCAGATTCCGGCCCGCCCGGCCAACACGGGCTGGCTCGTCAGCACCGAGGCGAGGGGCAACCACCTGGGCGACAATGACATCTACGTCGGCCTGTTCGACAGCGGCCAGTACCTGGGCGCGGTCCAGTTCGACCTGTCGGTCGTCCCATCCCAGTCGCGTCTCAATTGGGCGACCCTCTTCCTGTTGGGCCGCTCCGACCGCTACACGGCGGCGGGGGGCGAGTATCGCGTCGTCTTGCTCGACCCGGTGGCCGACCTGGCCTGGTCCAGCCTGACCTTCCCGCGCCTCCGCGACGCGCCGGGGCTGTACGTCCTGTCGCCTGCCTGGCGCGGCGGCGACCTGCGCGCCGGCGCGCCCTACTTCCTCCAGTTTGACGCCGACGCGCTGCGTGAACTGGGGCGCCGGGTCCAGACCACGCGCCGCCTCTCGTTCCGCCTGGAAGGCCCGCTCGTAGGCCCCAACAACCTCTTTAGTTGGGACAGTGGGGCCAACGGCACGGCGCCCAGCCTGACGCTCAACTTTACGCCACCCCTGCCGTAGAGTAGTGGTCGGTGGTCAGTGGTCAGTAGGCAGTAGGCGGTAGGCAGTAGGCAGTCTTTAATCCTCAGTCCGCCGCCCTTCGTCCTTCGGTGCGCCGCCAAAAACAACCGCGCCAGTCACTTGAAGTGGCTGGCGCGGCGTCACGTCAATTCCCCGCGTCGGTCTTACCCGGGCTAGCTCTACCCGTCCGGTCTAGTCTCCCGGCTTCTGGCAGCCGCCGTTCGGCCGGCCGCAGACAGCGCCACGCAGGACCATCGGCAGATAGAGGGTCAGCGGAATCTTGGGCGCGGCGACCAGCGACAGCGTCAGGAACTCCGAGTTCAAGCTGCCAATCGAGGCGCGGACCCGCAATTCGCCCTCTGGCGCATCGTCACGCACCTGGAGCCGCGCCTGGGCCTTGCCGCCTCGGGTCACGACGGTCGTCACCAGGCCAGCGTCGTCGGAGGGGCTTTCCCAGACGGCGCGGTTGGCCGTGAGCAGGCGGAATTGCACCTGGGTGCCGTCTGCCACGGGCGAGCCGCCCGCGTCGGTCACGGTCGCTTCCACGAAGGTGAAGTTGCGGAAGCGCTCGTTGCGGCCCTCGATGTACAGCGTGGTGCTGTAGCCCTGCGTCACGCCAATCTGGACGGCGGCGGGCGGCCCGACGATGACGATGCTCAACTGCGCGCTCGCCTGCGTGCCTGAAGCGCGGGCCGTGATGACGGCCGAGGCCAGCGGCGTCTGGCGGGCGGTGAAGTCCACGCGGGCCATACCATTGACCGTCGTGACCGTCGTCTGGCTGAACTGACCCGCGTTGTTGGTCACGCTAAACTCGACCGGCGTCCCGTCGGCGACCACGCTGCCGCGCGCGTCGCGCACCTGGACCTGGAGGTGAACCGTCTCACTCTGGCCGATATAGCGCGAGGTCTCGATACCGGACGCCGACAGGAAGGCCATCTGCTGCGCCGGGCCGATGACGGTGACGTTGGCGAGGGTGGTCAGGCCGGCGATGCTCACCAGGCCGGGGCCGGGTACGTCGCCCGCCAGGAGGCGCGTACTCGCCAGACCGTGCAGACCGGCTTCGGACCGCGTCGTCACGGTGATGGTTTCCAGGACGCCGATGGTGTTGCGGAACGCGACCTGGACGCCGTCGCGCACGGGCAGACAGCGCAGGTCATACACGGTCGCCAGCACGTCGGCCACATGAGGCACGGAGGCGCCCGCGTTCAGCATGTAGATCTGGGCGGGGACGACCTGGAGGGCGGCCGTGTACGGGAAGTTCGAGGGGGTGCCGACCTGCCACTCCCAGCTATCCCGCGTGCGCGGCTCTTCGTCCGGCTTCGCTACGGTGATGTTGCTGGTGTAGGTGCGCGGCACCGGCCGACCGGCGCTCGTCCCGCAGCTATCAATGGGCGGAATCTTGAGGTTGTTGAGGGTCGCCAGGGCCGCGACCGCTTCGTTGTAGGCGGCCAGGGCGGCTGTCGCGGCGTTTTTCAACTGAGGCAGGTTGTTGTTGTACACCCCCACCTTGCGCGTGACATCAGCCTGGCAGGCCGCCCGCTGGGCCGGGTCGGTGAAACGATTGCAGAATTCGGGGATGGCGATACCCAGCCGCGCCAGGTTGTCGGCGGTCGAGCTAGCCCTTTCGATTTCCGTCTTCGCCGTGGCGACGCTGGTGCGGGCCGGCGTGATCACTTCGGTGAAGGCCAGGATGCGGCCTAGCGCCGCGCTCGCTTCGCTGGCGACCGTCGTGAGTTCCGTCAGGGTCTTGATGGTATCGGTGACCAGGGCCGTCGTCGCCGGCTGCAGCGAGTCAGCCTTGCTCTTGGCGGTCGTCAGGCGGTCCAGGGAGCGCGTGCGATAGACGGAGAACATCTCATCGCCCGTGACCGTGAAGTTGCGGACGCCCGTGCCGCCCGAGGGCGGAATGGTGAACGTCTCGCGGTGGACGACGATACCCACCGGGTCGAAGACTTCGATGATGCTCGTGGTGTCGGTGACGACGCCAGGCGAGGGATCGAGGGTGTAGCGCACGCGGCCCGAAACACTGCGTGTGCCCTGCGTCAACACCGTCGTGCCGCTCATCACCTCAGCCGGGAACAGAGTCTCCGGCTGGCCGTTGAGCAGCATCTCAATCTGGAAATCGTCCACGGGCTGGGTCTGGTCCAGCCCCGCGCCTGACTGCGGACTTGATGTGTCCGCCCAGGTCAACTGCGGGCCGCCGGTCAACAGCATGGCGACGGCCAGGACTAGCGCAAGCGCCAGTCCGGCGTATGCGACCAATCGCATAGATCCAATCCTCCTTAGTGTGTAGGGGGGGGAGATGACGGAGCCAACGTTGGCCGCCGGCGGGGGGTCCAGTCGGCCAACGGGGCGCGCGGGCGCCCACGGCATCCGTCCAGAGTATATTGGGAAGACCACGCGGGTCTGACGTAACTCAACATAGTCACTGCGTTCTAGATGTCTCGTTGCGTGGAGACGTCATGTCAGTGGCAGGTCTAGACGCGTCGACGCACCCAGAGCGCCGCGCCTGCCAACCCCAGGGCCACGACCACCAGGCCGATGGTCGCCCACGGCAGCCCGCCGCTGCTGGCCTGACCGGCCACGCGTGTCGAGCCTTCCGCGCCCGGAGTTAAGTTAAAGCTCACCTTGCCCGCGACGCGAGCCGTCGTCGGTGTCGGCGTCACCTGCGCTCCGCTGGCGGTGTCAGCGCGGGCGATGGCGGCCGTGGTCGGCGCGGCGGTGACGCCGCTAGCTGGCGCGGCTGTCGCCGCGCCACTCGTCGTGGCCGGTCGGCTTGTCGGTGTGGTGACACCCGCCGCGGCGGCCTGCGCCTGACCCGTCGGGACATTGACCAGCACGGTCGGTGTCGCCGCGCCCGGCGCGAGGCGGAAGGCGGTGGCGGTGGCCGGGGCCACGCCCGCCGATGCGACCGTGGGCAGTAGCACAGCAGTCGCCGTCGGCGCTGTCGTGTCGCCCACGGTGGGCTGCGGGGTGACGGTAACGTCTACCGGCAGCGGGGTCGGCGTGTTCACCACTGCGAAGGCGGGCAGCGTCGCCGAGGGGGCGGCGGCCAAGGTCGCCTGGACCGCCGCGGCCTGCGCCGTCTGGGTGGCCGGTGGAATGGCCGAATAGTCCACTGTCGGAGCCACCGTACTCGTGGGCGGGCGGGTCGGTTCGGCGGTCGCGCGCTGGATGGGGCTAGAGGCTACCGCCCACTCCACCGACTCCACCGGCTGCCCACCTCGGCTCAGCTTGCCGGTCATCTTCTGGCCGCTGGCCGTATCCACGTTCAGGAACGCCAGGTCGGTGCGGCCCTGAAGACTGCTCTTGGCCGCGGAGAAGAGTTGCTTCGCCTCCTGCGTCGCGGCCAGGGCGTCGCGGATGAGCTGGGCCTGGACTTCGGCCGTCTGGCCCGTTGGCTTGACCTCCTGGGCCTTCGCCTGGCCCGCCTCCAGCTTGGTCCGCGCCGACGTCAACTGGGCCGGCGTCGAGGGGCTGGTATAGCGTTCCAGTTGGCGCACCATGCTGATGACCGGCTCGTAGTTCTGGAGCACGGTCGTGGCCTGGTAGTAGGCCGAGGCGTTCTGGGTGCTCAGGGCGGTGATCATCTCGTCCGTCTTGGCGATCACCTGGGTCTGGTAGCTCGTGTAGGCCGAGGTGCCCGTCACCTTGTACGGGAGGCTACCGCTGCCGGTCACGCGCTCCGACTTGAAGAAGATCACATTCCCGCTTTCGTCACGCAGTTCAACGGCCAGGTTATTCTCGACCGCCAGGTCCTGGTAGGTGACGACGAGGTTGACTTCCTTGGTGCCGCTCGGAAAGTCGCAGATCTTCGTCGTTTCTCGCGGGTCCTGCGCGCACCGAGAGGCGTTGTCGCTCCCGCGCAGGTCAAATGAGACTTTACCGGAGGTATCAATCGGGCCTTGCGCCTGGGTCATCAGAGGGAGACTGACCAGGGCAACCAGGCCGAGGAACAAACTCAGCAGACGCTTCACGTAACCCACCTTTCAGAGAGCGAACGAGGTCAGGACGAGGCCTTGGGGGCGTTCAGGAAGCCCCGCACGGCCCACAGCACCAGCGCCAGCAGCCCCACGACGAGGATTCCCGCCCCGATGAGCATGGGCGCGGACACGCCGCTGTCGCCACCTACCACGGCCGGCTGCGCGCCGGCGGCCGGCGCGGGCTGAGCCGCGCTCGCGTTGGCGGGTTGGCTGACTGGGGTGGGCGCCGCTGGCTGCGGCTGCGCCGCCGGCGCCTGGGCTGGCGCGGCTGTCGTCGGGGCCGCCGCGGCAGGCGCCTGGCCGACATTCCACTCGTTCGACTCTGACAGGAAGAGATTACCGTTCAACCCAACGTAAACGTTGGTGACATAACTGCCATCACCCAGGGGATCGCTGGCCGTCACTTCCAGGTTCTCGCGGCCGGCGCCCGAATACTTCTTGGTCTCCAGGAAGATCGTCGCGCCCTTGGGGTCGAGCACACGCACCTGGATGTCGGCGTCCGCCGCGTCCTTGTAATCAAACACCACGTACACCGTCTTCAAGCCCTTGGGAAACACGGTGAGGGCGTTCCCGTTGGGCTTGTCACTCATCCAGATTTTCTGCACAGGGCGGATCGAGCCGCCCTGGTGCAGGCTGTCGGCGTGGGTCAAGCCTTGACCCGCCGCCAGAACCAGGAGCGCGACTACCAGGGCCATTCCTAACTGGCGCAGTCCTCGCATCACAACCTCGCTTCTGGGTAGAGCAGCGCCGAGTTGGAACCCCCCAGTCCGCCCTGCTCTACTAAACACAATGTGGATTAAGATTTCATTAATGAGGCCTTAGCTGTCCATTAAGCGCGTTACAAGCTGTAGACAGCATGAGGGGGAAGCTTTGGGAGCCTCCCCCTCGGCTCGGACCTGTCTCGACCTGACCGCTCCCCGTCGGAGTACGCCAAGCTGGCCTCCCCCGACTCCCACTCAGCGAAGCGGCGGGCCGAGTGCGCGTGGCGGCGACATCCTCTAAAACGCGCAACGGCCAGTCCGGGATACGGCCTGCCCCCGGACGAGGCTAGTTTCGCCCGGTTCGCGGTCCGCCTACGGCACGACGTCCTTCCCCTCCGCCTGCTGGACCAGCGGCAGGTACACCCAGTAGCGGTAGGTCACCTCCACCGTGGCGGTGGGGGTGGCGGTCGGGCCGGCCGGGGTCGGGGTGACGGTGGGCGTGGTCGCGGCGGGCAGGGTGGCCGTCCCCGTTGGCGGCGCGCCGGTCGGCGTGAGCGTGACCACGGGCGTGGCGGTGACCGTCGCCGTCGGCGCGGGGCGGGTGCGGGTGGGCGATGGGGTGGCGGTGGGCGTCACGGTGGGCGTCGCGTTGTACCAGCGGGCGCGCGCCACGTGGACCAGGCCGGGGCGCAGCCGGTCGCGGTACTCGGCCGAGATGATGTCGCCGTCGCTCACCTTGAGGATGCGCTGGTCGGGGTCACTCGCCGCGCAGTCGGTACAGAAGCGGATGCGCTGGTCCTGGACGCCGGTATAGGACGTGTAGGGCGGCGTGCAGGGCAGCAGCGAGCGCAGGGTCACGTCAAAGGCATAACCGCTGGTCTGGCTGAAGATGCGCACCGTCACCTGGTCTGGGAACAGGCCCAGGGGGCAGTACAGCGGGATGTCCACGTCGAACAGGTACAGCGTCGCCAGGGCATCGGCGCCCACATAGGGTTCATTGACCTTGTCGAAGTAGAACTCGACGGTCGGGATGGGCGTGGCAGTGGCCGTCGGCGTCAGGGTAGGCGTCGGCGTCCAGGTCGGCGGCAGCGTCGCTGTGGCGGTGCGTGTAGCCGTGGCGGTGGCCGTCGGCGTCAGGGTGGCCGTCAGCGTCTGGGTCGGCGACGGGGTCGCGGTGGGCGAGGCCGTCGCGGTCGGGGTCAGCGTGACGGTGGGCGAGGCCGTCGCGGTCGGCGAGGCAGTGAACACGACGGTCGGCGTCGCCGTGCCCTCGTACCACCGCGCCACGGCGGCCGGCAGGTTGTCGTATTCGACAAAGATTCTGTCCCCGTTGCGCACCTTAAGCTCCAGCTTGTTGGGGTCGTTGCCGGCGCACTGGGTGCAGAAGTGGACCGGCCGGTCCATGACGAGGCGGGAGGGGTTGGCCGCGCTGGGCACGAGGGTGATAAACAGGCCTTCGCCGGGCGCGGTGCTATCACTCGTCACGTAGATGTCGGACTGGAAGGGCGCCGGGTCATAGACCTCTATGACGAGCAGGTCGGTGACGGTGTGATAGGTTCGCTGCGGCTCGTGGCCGACGAAGATGACGCCTACGGTCGGGGTGGGCGTGATGGTCGGGCTGGCCGTGACCGTGCTGGTGAGGGTGGGCGCGAGGGTCGGCGGCAGGGTGGCCGTGCCCGTGGGGCGGGGCGTCGGGGTCAGCGTCGTCGTGGGGCTGGCGGTCGGGCCGGGCGTGCCGGTCTGCGTGGCCGTGGCGCTGGCGGTGGGCGTGGCGCTGGCGGTCGGCGTCCGCGTGGGTGTCGGCGTCTGGGTGACCGTCGGCGTCTGGGTGACCGTCGCCGTGCGGGTCGGGGTGCCGGTCGGCGTGCCTGTGCCGGTGGGCGTCGGGGTCAAGGTTGGCGTGAAGGTGGGGGCCGGGACGGCGTATTCGACGCGCAGGCTCGGCCACTGGTCGCTGGGACAGGGCGCGAGGCGGCCGCACCAGCCGAAGAGCCGGTCGGGGCTGCTGGTGGGGCCATCCAGGCGGAAGGTCACGCGGCCCGTCGTCGCGGCGCGCTGCGCCAGTTGGGGCAACTGCGACGGGGCGAGTTGGAAGACGTTGGTGACGCCCACGCCGAGGTCGCGCGAGTCGAGGCGGGTCTGGGCCAGCGACACCGGCGCGTTGTGGATGTCATCGTAGGAGGCGAAGGCGAGGGACTGCGCCTCGTCGAAGGTGCCGAAGCGCGGTGGCAGCAAGCCCAGCGTGAAGCTGACGGGGTCGGTGTCGCCGAGCAGGTTGCGCTGTCCCGTCACCGACACCGAGGCGGAGGTGATCTGGGCGCCGGCCGGCAGGCCGACCAGGTCAAACTGGACAACGCCGTGGTGGATGCTGCGGCCGCTGGCCCACACGCCCGCCCACATGAGGCTGGGCACGTTGGCGTTGTAGAGCGTGCTGAAGTAGCCGGTCTGGTTCTCCTTGGCGGTGACCGTAAAGGCCCCAGGTTGCGGGGTCCAGGTGGGCACGGGGGTGGCCGTCTCTGGCCCGCGCGTCGGGGTCAGCGTGACGGTGAAGGTGGATGACGGGGTTGGCGACGGCCCAGGGGTAGACGTCAGCGTGCCGGTGGGCGTCAGCGTCTGGGTCGCGGTCTGGGTCTGGGTCGGCGTGGGGGTCCGCGTGGGGACCGGCGTGTTCGACGGGGTCAGCGTCGGCGTCGGCGGCTGCCGCCACTCCGCGACGGCGATGGCCGGCGGCGCGGCCAGGTCGTAGGTCGCCGCCAGTTGCGCGCCGTCTTCGACGTACAGCGTCACCGTGCCCGCCGCGCCGGGGCCGGTGCTGCGGAAGCCGAGGGTGCCCTCGAAGCGGCCGCTGTTAGCCGGGATTTCGGTGAGTTGCAGGCGAACCTGATCTATCTGCCGGCCGTGGGCATTGCTGCTGATGATAAGCGACGTGGTCTGGTCGCCCCGCCGACGTGGACTCTGGAGGGCGATACGTGCGGTGTCGCCGACGCCGTAGTAGACGGGGCGGTCGAAGGTCAGCGAGGTGCCGGTCGCCCAGATATAGGACCGCTCATAGGGGAAGGGCACGCCGGGCAGGGTATAGCGGACGCGCGTGGTATACGGCTGGTTGCTCGACTGCAACAGGAAAATATCCACCGGGTCGGGGTGGGTGGCATAGCCGACGCCGGGGTAGGTTCCTCGGCCCCCGAAGAGTTGCACACCCGCGTTGTCGCGGACCTCCACGGTGTACGGCAGCGGTACGCCATCCTGGGCCTCGTAGCACAGCCGAATGTAGAGCGTGACGACGCTGTTGGGGAAGTCCTTTTCGGGCAGACCGTCGGGCGTGCGGCTCATCCAGACCCAGGCCTTGCCCTCGTCGGTCGTTGGACAGTCACGCGGGGCGATCGTCGCGCTGGGGGTGACCGTCGGCCCGGTGGGCGTGGACGTGCGGGTGGGCGGGGGCGTCGCCGTCAGGGTCGCGGAAGCAGCGACGGCGACGGTCGCCGTCGCGCCGGCCGCCAGCGTCGGCAGGGGCGTGGCGGTCGGCGTGGCGACTTGCGCGGCCCGCAACGAACCGGGCGCGCCCAGGCTGAGCAGGAGGCTAACGGCGAATAGAGCTACCAGGACGAGGCGTCGGGGCATGGGCTGGCTACTTTCTAGGGCTTAGAGAGTTAAGGGCCATCCAGAGGCGGCGGGCCCCGCTCAGGGCGTCGGCCAGACGGTCCAGGCCGGGCCGACGGTCGGCGGCCGGCTGTCCGCGCGGGGCGGACGGCGAGTCGCCGCCAATGATGAGCGGCAGATAGACCTTGCGGGTCAGCGCGACGGGGCCGCTGGGCGTGCCAGTCGCCGTCGGGGAGGCTGTCACGCTGATGGGCTGCGCGGTGGGCGTCGGTGTGGGCGGCGCGAAGGCGGCGGTGCCAGTCGGCGTGGCCGTGGCGGCCGGCGCGCTGGGGGTGGCCGTGGGCGACGCGCTGGGCGTCGGGGTGACCGTGGCGGGCGCCGGGGTGAGCGTCGGGGTGAGCGTGGGCGCCGCTGTCAGGGTCGGCGGCGGCTCCGTGGCGGTCGGAGTGCGCGTGACGGTGCGGGTGGCCGAGGCCGTCGGGGTGAGGGTCATAGTGGGCGTGAGAGTGACCGTCGGCAGGGGGTTCAACTGCCAGCGCGCCGTCGCTGTATAGAGCGTCCCGTCGAGGCTGCGATAGTCGACTCGAATAATCGAGCCAGAGCGGACTTTGAGCTGGAGGTTGACCACGTCCGTCTCGTTGCACTCCTCGCAGAAGCCGACCAGCGAATTGATGTCGGGGATGTACTGGCCGGGCACTGTGTCGTCGCGGTACAGGTTCAGGCGGATACGCGCCGCGCTGGCGTCGGAGTAGACTTCGATGGGTGCGCTATAGGCGGTGTTGGGGCTGGAGGCGGAGCGGCCGAGGTCGAACACGGTGATGCGCACGCGGTCGGCGTAGGTCGCGTAGACCGCCTTATCCAGATAGACGTTGGTCACCCGCGTGGGCGTGATGGTGGGTGTCGGGCTGGCCGTGGCCGTGGCCGTCAGGGTCGGCGTCGGCGTCAGGGTAGCGGTCGGGCTGGCCGTAGCCGTAGGCGTCAGGGTCGGCGTGGCGCTCGCGGTGGCCGTGGCTGTAGGCGTCAGAGTTGGGCTGGCGCTGGGCGTGACCGTGGCCGAGGGCGAGGCCGTCCGCGTGGCGCTGGCCGTGACCGAGGGCGTCGTGGTCGGCGGCGGGGCCGTGGCGCTGGCCGAGGGTGACGGGGCGGCCGTCTCGGTCGCGTCAGGCGGCTCCGGCGTGGGCGTCACCGAGGGCGTCTTGGGCGACGCGGGGGTCTCGGTCGGCTCCGGCGTCGGGGTCTCGGTCAGTGCCGGCAGCGGGGTGGCGGTCAGGGAAGGCGTCAGCGTCGGCGGACGCCCGGTCGCGGTCGGGGTAGCGCTGGCGGCCGAGCGCAGGCAGAACTCATCGGTGAAGTTGACGACGAACTGCTCCTGGCCCGGGCTGAGGGTCGCCTGGCGGGCGGCGACGAGGTCGCCTTTGACGGCTAGCAAGGTGTAGACGGCATCGGGCAGGCTGACCGAGGGCATGACGTAGATGCCTTCCTGTGTCAGCGCCGAGTAGCCGGTCTGGAGGATGCTCACGCGGGCGTTGGTCAGGCGGGTGCGGGCGCAGTCCTCGACCAGCCCGGTCACTACAAACGAGGGGAGCGCGGGCGTGGCCGTCGGCGAGGGCGAAAGGGTCAGCGTCGGCGGCGCGGGTGAGGGGGTCGGCGTGGCGGGGATGGGCGGGGCGGTGGCCGACGCGGTCGGGCTGGCGGTGACACTCGGAGTGCGGGTGCTGGTAGCGGGCGGGGGCGTCGCGGTGCGGCTGGCCGTCAGCGACGGCGTGGCCGTCGCGCTGGCGGCGCTGGTCGCCGTGGCGGTGCCGGTCGGCAGTTGCACCAGGTAGTTCAGCCGCAACTGGGGGCCAGGCTCGCTCGAAGGCGCGGCGCCGGCCCAACCTGTCGCCCAGCTAAAGATGTTTTGCTCGCGGAACGACACCGAGGCCGGGCCGGTGATGCGGAAGACAACGCGGCGCTGGCTCTCCAACTGGCTCTGCACGGCCTGGCGCGCCTCCGGACCGAAGAACAGCCGATTGGCGACCTGGGGCTGGAGCATGTCCGGGGTGAGGACAGGGCTGAGGGTCGCCAGGGTGTCGGCGCCGGCGATGTCGGTAAAGACCATGGTATAGTCTATCACCTTGTCACCCATGCTAATGACGTCCACGCGCCACTGCCCCGTGTCGCCCTTCAACTCTGGGTTGAAGCCCCGGCTGCCGGTGATGGTCAGGTCGGCGTTGACCAGTTGCGCGTTGGTCGGCCAGGTATAGTCAAACTGGATAAAGCCGACCCAGACCGGCTCGGTGGAGGCATCGTAGTAGCCGACGGACATGTCGGGGTTGAAGTCGGGGAAGTTGATAGGCGGCAGCCCGGAGCGGTTACGCACGCCCCGGATGTAGCCCACGCGCGGCACGTAGACGCCGGGCGCGAGCGTGGTCGGCACGGGTGTCAGGGTGACGGCAATCGCCCCGCCCGGCAGGGTGGGCGTGCGGGTCGGGGTCGCGGTGGGCGGCCCGGTCGGCGTGGGCGGGCGAGGCGTGCCCCCGCCGCCCCCCGTCGGGACCCAGTCCGCCTGGGCGGTCAGGTCGAGGTTGCTGGCCGTCCGATAGCTGGCGCGGACCCGGTCGCCGTTAGGATTGACGGCCAGCCGCGTCGAGGCGGCGTCGCTGCAACTGGCGTCGGTGCAGAAGCTCAGATTGGGCTGGCCGACCGACGCGCCGGTGACAAAGCGGCCGCTGTTGGGCGACGACTCTTTCAGGGTGATGGTAAAGCCCGTCGGGTCGCCGTTGTCGGACCAGACGCGGACGGTGACTGTTTCCTGGCTGTTGGGGTTCTGGTTGCGCCCGTCGTCAATCACTTCCAGTGACGCCGGTCCCTCGCCGTTGTAGCTGCTCTGATTGAAGCGCATGTTGCTCCCCATGCGCCAGGTGACCTGGTAGGGAATGCGCACAATCGTGCCGGCGATGTTTTTGAGGAGAATCAGCTTGGTGACATAGTCGTTGCCGGCGCGGGGGATGCTGCCGGAGCCAGGCGTCCACGGGATGGTGATAATGCCCCAGGCCGGGTCGTAGCGGCCTTCCAGGCGGGGCGACTGGAGCGCGCCGAAGCCGTTGTAGGTCTCAATCTGGTAGTCAACGGGCAGTGGCTCGTTGCGGACCCAGACGTTGATGTAGATGAGGGTGGTCCCGTCCGGGAACTCGGTGACGGAGTCGTCGTTGTAGGGGACGGTCGTGGCCGGCTGACGGCTGACCCAGACAAAGCGCTGCGGCCGACCGTCGCCCACTTCGGTGGGCGTCGGGCCGCCGGTGGCGATGAGGGTCGGCGCCAGGGCCGTCTGAGTCGGCGGGTTATCCTGGTCAGGCCCGGCCTGGGCTAGGGGCAAGCCACCGAGAGTCAACGCTAACGCCAGGGCCGACAGCGCCCCGATGAGGAGAAAACTGAGGGGAAACCGCTTCACACCTATCCCCAGTCCAGTATCTAAGGCTCTCGCGGGCATGGCGGCAGGCGAGAGCAAGCCGAATCAGCCGCCCTACAGCGGCCTAGATATGAGGACGTAGGACAGGCAGATTTGTTACGCTCAGCACGACACCTGACAGGTTTTGAGAAACCTGTCAGGTGTCGCCTCCTAGCGGCCGCCTTGCCGCAACTGACCAATCACATCCACCACGCGCTGGCGGGCATCGGTCGGCGCCAGGTTGTAGGCCAGTTGCGCCTCGTTGAGCGCATCCTCGCCCCGCCCGGCGCGCTGGTAGAGCAACGCCAGGTTCAGGTGATTGATCCAGTTGTTCGGCGTCAACTCCGTCGCCTTGAGGGTCATGCGGATGGCGTCGTCCACCCGGTTCGCCTTCTGGTAGATGTCACCCAGCGCGCTATACGCCGTGACAGCCTGCGGGCTTTGGGGCGAGAGTTGCAGCCCCGTCAGGTAGGCGCGCTCGGCGGCGTCAATCTGGTTCTGTGTCTGGTACAGGCGGCCCAGGTAGAAGTAGGCTTGCCCGTTGCGGGGGTCCAGTTCGAGCGACTTGAGCAAGAGCTTCTGGGTCGCGTCGGCCGACTGGTTCGACAGCAGCGAGGCTAACCCCCAGCCCATAAAGGCGTCGGACATGTTGGGATTGACCTGGCTGGCCTGCTGGAAGTTCTGCGCCGCCCGCGCCAGGCGCTGGCCCCGCAAGGTCTGGTCCTGGGTGGCCTGCGCCCAGACCAGGTAGGCATTGCCCACGTTGTAGCGATAGTTCGCGTCCACGGGCATGAGGGTCGCCGCGCGTTCGGAGGCCAGCACCGCCTGCTCGAAGCCTGTGTCGCGCTGGTCCGGCGTGGGCGCGGCCTGGGCCAGGCCCATGAGCATCTCGGCCAGCTTCTGGCCGTAGACCGGCTCATCGAGTTGGGTCTGGAAGGCCTTCGTCATCAAGTTCAGCGCGGTCTGCGGGTCGCCCGCCTCGCTGTAGGCTGCCGCCGCCCGTAGATACATGTCGGTGGTGATGGGGATGAGGTTGAGCACGACGATCACGGCCAACGCGGCCAGCGTCAGGGGCAGGTAGAGGGCCAGGCCGGCGCTCGACACCGGCTTCTGCGGCGTCCCCGCCTGGGGCAGCCACGTCGCCACCGCCGCCAGGCCGCCGATGAGGACCAGCGCGTAGAGCCACAGCATGGACAGCGCGTCGCCACCGCTCAGGAAGACCACGCCGCGCAGCAGGGCCATCAACACCAAGCCGCCCACCATCCCGCCCAGCAGGGGCACAGGCGACGGCGTCGGGCGGTCGGCCTGGGCCGCCTCGCGCCCACTCTCCCACCAGAGCAAGGCCGCGCCCAGCAGGGTGGTCAGCCCCAGGAACCAGACAATGGCGAAGCCGTGGGCGCTGAGCGAGAAGTCGTCCAGCGTCACAAACGAGTAGACCAGCGTCGCCAGCAGCAGCCCGCCAAGACCGCCGTAGGCCCACGGCGAGGTCGCCAGGAAGGCCGGCGCAGCGGCCGGCGCGGTCTCGGTGCTCACGCGCCGACTGGGGACACGCTGGGGGGGCTGAACGCGTTCCGCCACCGGGGCCGCCGACGCGGCACGGGCCGTTGGGTGGGCCGCCGCGCCAGCCAGGCTGGGCGCTGGCTGCGGGGCCGGCGTGGGGGTGCGCGCATGACCGTTGGGTTCGTGACTCAGGTCGGTCGCGACGGAGGCCGGGCGATTGGCCGCCCACGCTTTCATGCCGGCCATCCCCCCCACGGCGCCCAGGAAGGCCCAGAAGAGGAGCCGGGTGGTCGGGTTGGCCGGGCCAAAGGAGATTTCGACAAAGTGGCCGACAAGCGCGCCCAACAGGGCAACCAGCAGCCAGGCGCGGTCGGGGTCGCCCGCCCCTCGGCGTGCCCCGCCCAACGCCTCCATCAGTAGATAGGCCCACAGGCCGGCCAGCAGGCCAATGGTCAGACCGAGGCCGACCAGGGCGGGCAGCCCAAACACGAGGGGCAGCGCCCCGCCGGCCAGCGTGCCCAGGCCCACCAGCCCGGCGTACACAGTGAGTTGAGCGCGCTCCCCGGCCAGCCCCAACTGCCGCAGAATCAGATAGACGCCGGCGGCGAGCAGCCACAGGTAGCCCACCAGGCCCAACAGGCCCGTCTCAATCAGCCGGTCGAAGTTCTCGTTGTGGGAGCGGTCGGGCGAGACGTCGGGCCGCTCCTGGTAGCGCAGGATGGACGAGGCGTTGGCGGTCAGGGTAATCAGGCCCGTCTCCGGCCCGTAGCCCATGGGCAGGCGCAGCGGCTCAATGGTCATCACCCGCGCCGCCGCATCCCACAGGGTCAGGCGCACCGCGCCGGTAGAACCCGCACCCACATCGGCCAGTTGCGAGAGACGCCGCACGACGGGGGGGGCCGTCGCCAGGCTGTCGCGCACGGGCGGCAGGTTGAGCGCGCCGACGACCACGACCAGGGCGACCACCGCCCCGACCAGGCCGAGCGCCAGCCCGCGCC
>CAZFUK010000025.1:0-8509 GCA_964522005.1 uncultured Anaerolineales bacterium
GCTGGGGCGCTCGCCCCCTCCGATCGGTCGCTATAAGCGGCGGTTGGGGCCGCGGGCGGGGTTGCCTTTGAGCCGGTCTGACAGCCGGCCAGGACGACCAGCAGGGCCAGCAGGCTCAGCCAACGGAGCGAGTATACAGGTCGCATGGGTCTCCTCCTTACATATACGCCACATATACGCCTTCGTCACACAGGACACGCTGGTTAAGAGACGTGACAGGGGGGAGAAGTGTTCCATAGCCGACAGGAGGGGTCCGGGCTTGACAGCCCGCCCCACGCGGCGGTACACTTTTGGGGACAATCTGGGCCAGTGGAGGAAGGATGTCAGAGTTGCTCAGCTACATGCAGCGGCACAGCGAGGAGATGATCAGCTTGATTCGCTCGCTCGCGGAACACGAGTCGCCCACCGCCCACAGCGCGGAGGAAAAAGCGGCGTGCGACACGCTGGCGACCTATCTGGAAGGCGTGCTGACGGGCTACGGGGCGGAGGTGGAGCGGGTGCCGCAGGACGTGCGCGGCGACCATCTCGTGGCGCGGTGGGGGCGCGGCGACCGCCCGACCCTGATTCTGGCCCACTACGACACCGTCTGGCCGCTCGGTACGCTAAACTCGATGCCGGTGCGTATGGTGGAGGATCAACTGCATGGCCCAGGGGTGTACGACATGAAGGGCGGGCTGGTTCTGGGCCTGTTCGCCGTGCGCTGCTTGCGTGAGTTGGACCGCCTGCGCGGTCCGGTGACGTTCCTCATCAACAGCGACGAGGAGGTGGGCAGCCTGACCAGCCGTGCCCTGATTGAAGCCGAGGCGCAGCGCAGCCAGGCCGCGCTGGTCCTCGAACCGGCCCAGCCGCCCAATGCCGCCCTCAAGACGAGCCGCAAGGGGGTGGGGCGCTTCCACCTGAAGGTGATTGGGGTGCCGGGGCACTCCGGCTGGGTGGCGGAGTACGGCGTCAGCGCGGTCGAGGAAATGGCGCGGCAGGTGGTAGACCTCTACGGTCTGGCCGACCACAGCCGGGGCACGACCATCAACGTCGGCGTCCTGAGCGGCGGGACGCGGGCTAACGTCATCGCCGCCGAGGCGGTGGCCGACATTGACCTGCGCGTGACGAGCAAGGCTGAAGCCGAGCGGATGACAGAGGCGATCCACAGCCGCCGGCCGTACAACCCAGGCGCGAAGATTGAGGTGAGTGGGGGGCTGAACCGCCCACCCATGGAGCGCACGCCGGGCACGGTCGCCCTGTTCGAGGCGGCCCAGCGCGTGGGCGAGGGCCTGGGGCAGACGGTGACCGAGAGCAGCAGCGGCGGGGGCAGCGACGGTAACTTTACCTCGGCCATTGGGCTGCCGACGCTGGACGGCCTGGGCGTCGTCGGCGGCGGGGCGCACGGCCACGACGAGCATCTGCTGGTGAGCCAGCTTCCGACGCGGGCCGCGTTGCTGGCGGGCATCCTGGAGGCCGTCACAGGCGGTCAGGCAGGGCTGTCATGAGTTGGATGGGCCGTCTCTTTGGCCGTCGAGCCGAACCGTCGGTGGAGGTGCAGGCGACGCTGGCGCAGTTATCGGACTGGCTGGCGACACCGACGACGGGCTATGAGAAGAAGGTGGCGCAGGTGATGGAGGACCTGGCGAAGGCGTGGCGCGTGCCCGTGCGGGAGGAGTCGGCGCGGGGTGTGATCGCCTTCTTTGAGGACCGCCTGCTCAAGTTGCAGACGACCACGACGGGGCTGAGCATCGAAGTGGACCGCGAGACCGATTGGTGGGAGACGCCGACGGGCCACATCTTCAGCATCCAGATTCGCTTCGACCGGCAGATGGTGGGGGACCAGCTGATCAGTGGCCGCATGTACCAGGTGGGCCGCACGGGCGCCAACCGCTACCTCGTGGTGGGTAAGTAGGAGGGACGATGGCTGCGCTTCCCGATGCTCGCCGCGGGCCAGAGGACTACCTGGCGCTGGACCGCCAGGCCGAGGAGAAGAGCGAGTTTATTGACGGGGTCATCGTCAGCATGGCGGGCGGGTCGGAGGCCCACGACCTGATCTGCGGCAATGTCTTCGCCGCCCTACGCTCGGCGTTGCGCGGCGTCTGCCGCGTCTATACCAGCAACATGCGCGTCCAGGTCCACCCCTCCGGCATGTACGTCTACCCCGATGTCACCGTCGTCTGCGGCCCCTCGCGCCTGGCCGACGACCACCATGATACCCTGCTCAACCCGGCGCTCGTCGTCGAAGTTCTGTCGCCCTCGACGGAACAGCGCGACCGTGGCCGCAAGGCCCGCCTCTACCGCGCGCTGCCCTCGCTGAACGAGTACCTGCTCATCGCCCAGGACGGCCCGTATGTCGAACGCTACGTCCGCCAGGCCAACGGCCAGTGGGGGCTGGTCGAGACGGAGGACCCGCGGGGGATGGTCGAGTTGGTGACGGGGCCGTGTCGGCTGGCGATGGCCGACATCTACGCCGACGTGGAATTCTAGGTTACTCCACCTCAAGCCAGGGGTCCGCGACCCAACCGGTCACCCCTTCGCCCTCCACCTGCCACCAGCGAAAGCTATCCGCGTACTGCGGCCCGGCGACGATGCGCGCCACCGCCCCCTCGGTCAGGAAACCGACCGGGGCTGTATCCACCCCTGGGCCAGAGCGAACCCGTAGTCCCGCGCCCTGCGTCTGCGTCACGCGCACGGTCACGCCCACGTGGAACTGCGCCCCCGTTGGGGTGGCGGCCGGTGGGGCGGACGGCGCGGCGCTCAGGCTCAGCCCCGGTGTGGTAAGCGGCGGCAGCCAGCCCGTCTCCGCCGCCATGGCCCAGCCCATCCCCAACACGGCTCCAATCACCAGCGCGGCTCCCGCCGCCAGTTCGACGCGCGTTTCCGCCAGCCCCTGGAAATGGCGCACCATCCGCCAGCCGGTGAACAGAGCAAACGGCCACACCAGCCAGCCCAGCCACGACGGCCCGAGCGCCGACAGGGCCACCGGCCCGACGGCCAGGAGCAACACCGACGCCAGGGCATAGACGAGCGCGCCGACCAGGTGCCAGCCGACGGCATTGGGCGAGACGACGGCTGGCGCCAGGGCGGGGGCCGCCCAGGCTTGACCCTCCGACGGAGGCGGGCCAACCGAGGTGACTCCCGTAGAGGGGGTGGAGAGGAGCGGGCTAAGGGCTTCCGTGTCGCGCCCGTGTGGGACGGGGGAAGAGGCGGGTGGCTCCACTAGTTCGTAAACTCCTGGCTGAACATCAGCCCGCGCAGTCCGCCGTCCATCGCGCCGATGCCGATACGGCGGAACGACGGGGACAGGATATTGGCTCGGTGACCTGGACTGTTCATCAACCCGCGCATCGCCGCCTGAGTCGTCGGCGCCAGGGCCAGGTTCTCGCCCGCCGCCAGGTAGCGGATGCCGGCCTGGTCCATACGGTCGAAGGGCGAGAGGCGGTCGGGGGTGTAGTGCGAGAAGTAGCCGCGCTGGAACATGTCGCGGGCGTGGGCGCGCGCCACCTCCCGCAGCGGCTCGTCCATCATGAGAGCGGGCAGGCCGACCCGTCCTCGTTCCTCGTTCACCAGCCGCAGCATCTCCTGCTCCGCCGCCACGGCGATCGTCGGCTCTGCCACCCGGTACGGCAATTCGAGGAAGGCGTCGGTCTCGGGGCGAACGGTCAGGAAGCTAAGCGTCTCGGCGATGGCGTCGCCGAAGACGGGGCGCAGGCGGCCCTCGACCTCGGTCGTCCAGCCGACGAGGGGCTGGCCCAGGCGGGACGAGGGCACGGCGGAGGCGATGGGCAGGTCGGTGGGCGCCACACTCAGGAGAGTCACAACCAGGGCGGCAACGAGCAGGCCGGACAGCGACGCCGGAATCAGGCCGAGCAGTCGGTTGAGCGTGGAGTGGTGGACCTCACGGGGCAACGCGCCCATAATCAGCCCGGCCACAATCCAGAAGGCACTGGCGGCGATAATACCGGCTAGCAGGAAGCCAATGGGGCGGCCGTAGACTTCGGGCATGGCCCACTGGCCCGCCAGCCAGGCGCTGAGGCGCGGATAGAAGCGCCAGCCAGCCCAGAAGATGAACGCCAGCCCCACCAGGTCGAGCGTGACCCGCAGGAAGCCTTCGTACCATCCCCGCGCCAGGTACAACAGGACAATGAGCACGACAATCAGGTCAACCCAGTTCAGCATACCTCAATCCTAGCATGGACCATACCGCCGGTCAAAGTCGAAGGCCCCGGCGCGTGATTCGGCTTAGGCGTCCAGGGGCGGTCGGTGTATAATAGGCCCGGTCTGAACCACTGATGCTTGCCAGGAGATGAGGTTTATGCTGACCCCCGTGGATGCCCTGACCGATTCGGACACCGCGCTCGACCGTGACTTTCCCCTCGCCCTGACCTTTGACGACGTTCTCCTCGTCCCGCGCCGCTCGGCCATCCGCTCGCGCGGCGACGTCAGCACCGCGACTCAGTTGACCCGCCGTATCCGCCTGGCGATACCCGTCGTCAGCGCCAACATGGACACCGTCACCGAGTCGGCCATGGCCATCGCGCTGGCCCGCGCCGGCGGCATCGGCATCATCCACCGCTTCAACCCGCCCGACCGGCAGGCCGCCGAGGTTGCCAAGGTCAAGCGGGCCGAGAGCTACGTGGTGGAGTCGCCCTATTCCATCGCCCCCACGGCGACCGTCGCCCAGGCGCGCCGCCTCATGCGGCGCTGGGACACCGGCGGGCTGCTGGTCCTGGACGGCGAGCAACTGGTGGGCATCCTTACCGCCCGCGACCTGCTGTTCGAGGAGGATCCGAATTGTCCTGTGCAGGCGGTGATGACGCCGCGTGAGAAGCTAGTCACTGCTCCACCCGATACCACCGTCGAAGCTGCCAAGGCCATCCTCCACCGCCGCAAGATCGAGAAGCTGCCCTTGTTGGACGACGCGGGCCGGCTGCACGGGGTCATCACCTCGAAAGACATCCAGAAGCTCCAGCAGTTCCCGCTGGCGACCAAGGATAGCAAGGGGCGGCTGCGCGTGGGCGCGGCGGTGGGCGTGCGGCCCGGTTACCTGGAGCGCGCCGAACAGCTCATGAAGGCGGGCGTGGACTGCCTGGTCATAGACATCGCCCACGGCCACTCGGACAACGCCATGGAGGCCGTCCGCCAGTTGCGCCGCCACTTTGGGGCCGACGTGGACATCATCGGCGGCAACGTTGCCACGGCGGAGGGTGTCGAAGACCTGGTCGAGGCGGGCGCGGATGCCGTCAAGGTGGGTGTCGGGCCTGGCTCGATCTGCATCACCCGCATCGTCACCGGCTTTGGCGTCCCACAACTCAGCGCCATCCTCGACTGCGCGGCGGCCGGCCGTCGGCTGGGCGTGCCCATCGTCGCCGACGGCGGCATTCGAGCCTCGGGCGACATGGTCAAGGCGTTGGCGGCTGGGGCGCAGACGGTCATGATTGGCAGCCTGCTGGCCGGCACGACCGAAAGCCCCGGCATGACGGTCATGCGCCGGGGGCGGAAATACAAGGTGAGCCGGGGCATGGCCTCGCTGGCCGCCAACATCAGCCGTCAGGGCGTGGAGCCGGGCGACAAGCCGCCGGAGGAGGTGGATTGGCAGGCGGTGGTGGCCGAGGGCGTCGAGGCGGTCGTCCCGTATCGGGGCGATGTGGGCGAGGTGCTGAGCCAACTGGTGGGCGGCCTGCGCTCCGGCCTGAGCTACGCCGGCGCGAACACCGTGGAGGAACTCCAGGCCAACGCGCGCTTTGTGCGTATCACCCAGGCGGGCGTCAAAGAGAGCGGCCCCCACGACGTTGAGTTGACGTAAGATAGGCGAAGTGATGCTCAAGCCCTTTGTGCCCGACCTGCTCGTCCACGCCGTTCACAACATCCCGTTGGACGAACTGCGCGCCCGCGATGTTCGCGGCCTGCTCTTCGACCTGGACAATACCCTGCTGGCCCACTACGGCGACGAGTTCACCGCCGAGGTCACGGCCTGGATTCGGCAAGTCCGCGACCAGGGCTTCCAGGTGTGCATTGTCTCCAACGGCTCGCCCCACCGCACGCTGCTGCTGGCCGACAAGCTGGGCGTGCCCGGCGTGCCGCGTTCCGGCAAGCCGCGCCGTCGCGGGCTGCGGCGCGCCCTGGACCAGTTGGGGCTGACGCCCACCCAGGCGGCGATGGTGGGCGACCAGATCTTTACCGACGTCTGGGCGGGCAACCGCCTCGGCCTCTACACCATCCTGGTCGCACCCATCGAGGTGCGCGAGCCGTGGTTCATCCGCCTCAAGCGGCTGCTGGAGGTCGTGGTGTTGCGCCTGGCGGGCGTGCGAGAACGCGGCTAAACAACAGTCGGACTATCTGCCACCCAAAGGGGGAGACGGCCATGCGCAAACACAAACTCATCCTCAACCCGTGGGCCGGACGCGGCGCCGGGGGCCGTATCCGCGCCGCCCTGCTGGCCCACCTGGCCGCGCATGGCCTCTACGCGGACCTGGACGTGACCGAGGGGCCGCGCGACGCGATACGCCTGGCCCGCCAGGCTGCCGACAGCCACGACGTCGTGGTCGCCGTGGGCGGCGATGGCACGGTCCACGAGGTGGTCAACGGGCTGGCGCTGGCCGCCAACGGCGGGGAGACGGCGTCCCTGGGCGTCATTCCCATTGGCACCGGCGACGACTTCGCCCACATGATCGGGCTGGCTCGGCATAGCGTTGAGAAGGCCGTGGCGCGACTGGCGCAGGGCACCACCCGACTGGTGGACCTGGGCCGCGTCAACGAAGAGTACTTCGACAACGAGGTGGGCGTCGGCTTTAGTGGTCAGGCCAACATCGAGAGCCGCAAAATCAGCGCCCCGCTCGGCCCGCTCGTCTACCTCGTCGCCGTCTTCCGCTGCCTGATAGGCTACCCCCTGCCCCACATGCGCATCGCCTGGGAGGGCGGTTCGGTCGAGCGCAGCATCCTGCTGGCCTCCATCGCCAACGGCCAGCGCACGGGAGGCCAGTTCTGGATCGCGCCTAACGCCGACATCGAGGATGGTCAGTTCGAACTCGTCTTCGCGGACGCCATCGGCCGCCTGGAGATTGTGCGTCTGCTGCCGAAGGTGATGAAGGGGACCCATATCCACGAGCAGCCCGTCACGGTCGTCCGCAGCCCCTGGGTGACCATCGAAGCGCCGACCGGCGTCCCCGTCCACGCCGACGGCGAACTCCTCTACAGCCACGTCAAGCGCCTGGAATTCGAACTGCTGCCCAAGCCGCGGCGCGTCCCGGCGTAGTCGGGGCGTGAGACCACCGAGGGGCGGACGCGCGGCCAAAATGGCGAAGGACGCTGGTCTACCTGGACCAGCGTCCTCCGTGTGAACGAGTACTCCCGGTGTGGCGGGGTTATTTCTTGAGAATGACCTCGGCGGTGAAGTCGAGCTTGACGACGGGCGCGAGCGGGTCGTTGGAGGCGACCGTCACCCAGGCGTTGACCAGGGTGTTCGCTTCCTGGTAGGCGGACGGGTCGAACTCAACGCGGAACGAGGTTTCGCCACCCGGCGGCACGACGCGGTCACCCACCAGGGCCGACGTGCAGCCACACGACGAGTTGACCATGGCGATGTCAAGCTGCTGCTTGCCGATATTCTTGATCTTGAAGTTGCGCGTTACCTTGCCCGGTGTGGTAATCTTCCCGAACTGATACTGGTAGCCCGTCGGCGCCAGTTCCGGCAGGGCGATGCGCGGGGCGTCGGTAATGGGCTTCTCCTGCTCGGAGACCGGTTTCTGCGTCTGCACCGCCGGCTGCGGCGCGACCGACATATTGGTAATGGCGTTGTCCACCGAGCCGGCCGGTACCTGCACCGTCTGGCCCGTCTGTGTCGCGGTATTGGCGGTGGCCGGAGTTGTGTTGCGGCGGCCAATGGCAATCCCAATCAGGAGCATCGCAATCACCGCCACCACACCCAGCACCCCCACCAGCAATTGCGGCCCCACCGCAATCTCAAATGCGTTGCCTGCCTTGCGTATCCCAGCCGGACGTCGTTGACGTATCACTCTCTTACTCCCTCATAGTCTAGGGTGGAGCAGCCCGGGCGGCGGTTCGGGCTGCTCCCTCTAACCGGCGGCGGTGGCGCTCTCAGTTTCACCACGCCACTCTAGTAACGCGCTGGTTCGATGTAAAGGTACGGCCTGCCCATCGAAATGTGGTGAAACAGCAATCTGGCCTGGCGGAAGTTGCGTCCTGTGTAACAACGGGAGTATACTACGAACAGTAACACAGGTGATACCCCCCAGGTAATTCCTTTTAAGGAGACCTCTATGCGCCGCCACCCCATCGTCGTCCTGTGTCTGAGCCTCGCCTTCGCTCTGCTGCTGGCCGGGGCCGCGCTGCCCGCTGCCGCCGCCCCTGTCGCCCAGGGACCCTACCCCGCCATCCTCGACATCCAGGGCCAGAACACGTGCTTCGATGTCGCCCGCTATGATGGCTTCATCCGTGGAACCTACATCGGCCCGAGCGTGCTGCGCGCCACCATCACGATTCAGCGCGCCCGCGACGGCTGGTACTGGTC
>CAZFUK010000025.1:8609-19419 GCA_964522005.1 uncultured Anaerolineales bacterium
ATCGCCTTCGAGAGCAACCGCGATGGCAACTATGAGATCTATGTCATGGACTCGGCCTATGGCCGCACGCTGTACCGCATCACCGACAACCCGGCCGACGACCGCGCCCCGGCCTGGTCGCCCGACGGCAAGTACCTGCTGTTCCACTCCAACCGCGACGGCAACTACGAAATCTACGCCACCAGCTTCCCCTATGGCCGTGACCTGTATCGGCTGACCAACAACCCGGCCGACGACATGTACCCGTCCTGGTCGCCCGACTACCGCTACATCGCGTTCCAGTCCAACCGCGAGGGCGGCAAGGCGCAGGTCTACGAGACGACCTTCCCCTACGGCGCGTCTACCTACCGCCTGGGCCGCTTCTCCCGCGCCAACGATACCACGCCGTCGTTCTCGCCGGACGGCCTCTTCGTCGCCTTCGCCAGCGACCGGGGCGGCAATAACGACATCTTCATCACCGACGCCGACTACGGGGCCTCGGTCTACCAGGTCACGCGCGGCGCGGGCAACGACCAGAACCCGGTCTGGACGCCCTTCTGTGACCGCCTCTACTACCAGTCCACGGCGGCCAACCTGGCGTCGGTCTACCAGGCGTATAACCCGTTCTATGGCCGCGACAACCGCCGCGTCACCCTCGACCCGGTCTCTATCCTGCTGCGCGGCCTGCCCTAACAGGGGCGTGGGGCGTGGGGCGTGGGAGTAGGGGGAAAGCAATACGGAGTACGAAATGCGTGATGCGTATTGCGTACTCCGTATTGCGTATTTCTCAAGCTTCAGTCTTCAGTCCTTGGTCTTTCTGGCCCGGTCGAAGACGCGCACGAGGGCCGCGCCGCTGTGGCCGCCCTCGCCCTGCCACAGGGCCAGCTTGAACAGTTCGTGGCTCGCCGCCGTCATGGGCGTCCACGCGCCGACCGCCTCAGCGGCGGCCAGGGCGTAGCCGCCGTCCTTGGTGTGGAGGGCCAACTCGCGGCCCGTGCCAAAGTCGCCGCGCCCCACGACAGCCCCCGACATGTCCAGGACAAACGACTGCGCCGCCCCACCCTTGACGGCATCGTAGACCTTGCCGGTGTCCACGCCCGCCTGCGCGGCGAAGCTAAACGCCTCCCCAATGGCGGCCATCGTGCTTTCCATAATCATCTGGTTGACATACTTGGCGATTAGCCCGTGGCCGGCGGGGCCGATGTGGGTGACGCGGCTCGCCATCGCTTGGAGCACCGGCTCGCAGCGCGCGAAGGTCAGGGCGTCACCACCTACCATGATGGACAGCGTGCCCTGCTGCGCGCCGCCCACGCCGCCCGTGACCGGCGCGTCGAGCATCGCCACGCCCTTGTCGGCTAGCCGCACCCCCAACGCCCGCGACGTGGTCAAGCGGCTGGTGCTCATGTCCACCAGGACTGTCCCCGGCCGCAGGTTGTCCACCAGGCTGTCGGTCATGCTCTGTAGCGCCTCGTCTGTGGGCAGCATGGTGATGACGACCTCGCCCGCCTGGACGGCCGCCTCCAACGAGGGCGCGGCGTGAGCGCTCCGCTCCGCCAGCCGCGCGAGCGGCTCCGCGACCACGTCGTAGACCGTTACCTGAAAGCCGTGGGCCAGCAGGTGGCCCGCCATCGGCTCGCCCATGCGGCCGACGCCGATAAACCCCACGTGTGAGATGGACATAGCCTGCTCCCCGTTAAAAAAGGCGGTAGGACAAGGGGTCTTGTCCTACCGTGTCGCCTGTGCTTAGCCTACGCCGTCCTATTTTACGAGTTCCCGCTGAAAGTCAAGTGGCAGCAGGTGGCGCGGGAACCCGTCGGGGAGCTTGGGCAGTTGTTTGGGCAGGTCCTGAATCTGGAGGGTGGGCGAGCCTTCCTCCACACTCGCCAGGTAGCTCAGGCCGTAGCCGCCGACGGCATACACGCGGTCGTTGAGCGACGCCGCCCCCAGCCCCAGCCGGGGGGTGTTCAGGCTGGTCTCGGTGCGCCAGCTATCGGTCGTGGTGTCGTACTCCTCCACCGCTCCCAGCGGGGCGAAGGACTGCGAGTCGTGGTAGCCGCCCACGGCGTAGAGCCGTCCGTGGGCTTCGACGACGGCCAGGTCTGAGCGCGGCGTCGGCAGGGGCGCGCCGGCCGTCCAGATGTTCTCGGTTGGATCATACACCTCGACCGTGGCCAGGTGGCCTCGACCGCCCCAACCGCCCACGGCGTAGACGCGGCCGGCCGCGCCGGCCGCCGCCAGGAACACGCGCGGTGTCGGCAGCGCGGCGCGAGTCGTCCAGGTGTCGGTGGCCGGGTTGTACTCCTCCACCGTCGCCAGGACCGTCGCCGCCTGCCCGCCCAGGGCGTAAATCTTGCCGCCAACGACCGCCGCCGCCGACCCTGAGCGCGGGGTCGGCATGTCGGCGCGCCGCGTCCAGGCGTCGGTGGCCGGATTGTACTCCTCCACGACCGACAGCGGCTGCCCCTGGCGGTCCTGACCGCCGATGGCGTAGAGCCGGCCGTTGGCCGTGACCAGGGCGAGACTCTGGCGCGGCGTGAGCAAGGGGGCGCGCTCGCTCCACGTCCCGCTGTTGGGGTCGTAGGCCTCGACGGTGTCAAAGACGTTCTGGCCGTCCAGCACGCCGAGGGCGCAGCAGCCGCCCGCCGCGTAGACCAGGTTGCCCAGGGCGGCGACGCCGAGATGGTGGCGTGGCTGGCTCATGGCGGCGCGGGAGGTCCAGACGAGGCCGCTCTCGTCGGTCCACGGCTGTGGGCCGTGCTGGCCGTAGGTGGACGACACGGCGATGAGGTCCGTCACACTGACGCGGCCATCGCCGTTGAGGTCGGCGCGGGGGTCCTGGGGCGGCGCCTGGCCGTAGTTCGAGGTGACGATGATGAGGTCAATGATGTCCACGCGGTTGTTGCCGTCGGTGTCGCCCAGGCGCAGCGTGGTGAGGGGCAGATTGATATAGCCCTTGGGGTCGTCCAGGAAAAACTGCCGCGACAGGTAGCCGGTCGCTTTGACCTCGATCAGGTGTGGGCCGATCGCCGCCGCCAGAAATGCGAAATCGCCGTCGGCGTTGGTCGTCGCCACGGGTTGACCGTCATAGAGTACCGTCGCGCCGGCGGAGCTGGGCCGGCCCTGCAAGCGGACCGTGCCTGTCACGGTCGCCTCGGCCGGCGCCGCGCCGGCCAGGGCCGCCAGGCTGAGCAGGCCGACCGCCGCCAGGAGCGCGAGGGTCCAACGTAGGGGGGACATGGAGCCTCCAGAAGCCAAATCGGGCTACGTTCACGGCTGGTGAACACACTTCACAGTATAGGACGCCGTGGTGGGGCGGAAGTGGACGCCATGTGAACGACTGCCCCACGTTTCTTCACACGCTGCGGAGACCTGACAGGTTTCTAAAACCTGTCAGGTCTGTCTCGAACGCCGGAAGCCGGGTCTAGTATCGCTCCCACCAGCCGCGGAAAAAGACGACCCGGCCGGACTTGTGCGTCCAGTACATCGCGCCGCGCTGGAAGTCTTGCCACGACGCCGTGACCGAGCGGGCGTCCTCGATGGCATAGCCGAGCCGGGCGCGGACCCACGGGTAGGCGTTGTAGACCTGGTTGATGGACCGCACCCCCGCGAAGGGATAGACGGTCCCGCCGCCGAGCAGGACAAAGACCGTGTTCGAGTCCGAGAACCAGATCGCCTGCCCATACTGGAAGCGCTGCTCGGACACCCACACGCCGTACTCGCCGGTGATGGGACAGCCGACGAGCGAGGCGATGCGTTCGCCCGTGAACCACAGTTGACCAAAGCCCTGGACCGGATAGAAGGAGCAGTTTGGCAATTCGGCGGGGGCCGCGTATACTGCCACCGTGAACGCCAGCGTGACCACGACCGCCACCGCCGCCACGAGCATTCGGATGCGCATAGTACCTCCTGGGTGCATCCCCCTCTACAGTGTGTAACGAGTCAGAGACGCTTCTTATCACGGCTATGTTCGGCTCAAATGGCCCGCTCGCTACCATCTATCTCGCCGCCCCGCCGTCCGCCGCCGAGACGTGGCTGGTCCAGGGCGTCGCGCCCGCCCCGCCCTCCATACGGCCCGCTCTGGCGGCCGGCCGCGTCGCTGCCTGGCTGGCCGCCGAGCCGGTCGGCGACGCGGAGGCCGTGTGGCTGGTGGCGGCGGTGGAGCCGACGCGGGTCGTGGTCGCGGATTGGGACCTGGCCCGTGGGGCTGACGTCGCGCCCCGGCCCGAAGATCGCCTCGCCCTGGCCGACGCCTACCTCCGCTCGGCCACGCCGCTGTCGGCCTACCGCCTGGGTCAGGTTCGCCGCCCCCAGGCCCTGGTCCAGGGCGCCCTGGCCGCCACAACCCTGGCCCGCCTGGCCCCCGCTGAGACGCCGCGCCTGCACGGTGCGGCCTACGCCCGTCAGCTCCACCAGGCCCTGCGGGCGCTGGTCGGCGCGCCAGGGGATGCTCCGCTCGCGGCCCTCGTCGCGGCCGCCGTCGGCCGTGGCCGCGCCAGACTGGTGGCCGCCTATCCGGACCCGGCCCCCGTATACCTGTACCGTGTGGATGAGGGTGAATGGTACTTTAGCCTGGCGAGCGAGTTTAATACCCTGACGGCGTACCCTGAAGGCAATAGCCAGCGTATAAAAGAATGACCCATTGAAGAGGCTGGTACTTGACAAGGTCGGTAAAAGCGGTACAATCAGCCCTGGTCGAGACTATCCGCACCATATTGTCACGAAGCTCCTCGTCGTGGCAAAAGGAGAGAGCATGGCGCAGTTTCGTCGGATGGAAGAGGACGAAGTCGCAGCAATGCAACCTCGCCCGCGCAAAGAGGGCAGTGATCGCCGCAAAACCATTGCCCAGAACTATCGGGCCAGTCTGCAATCCTACGGTCCGGGGGACTGGGTGGAGGTCAATCTGGACCCTGACGACAACCGCGATACGGTCAAGGCGCGGCTCAAGCGCGCCGCGGATGCGCTGGGTCTCAAGCTGATGTTTAAGCGAACACGCGGCGAACGGCTGCGCTTCCAGATTCAGTAGTCTCCCTCGCACCGCCTCCAGGTCCGTGGAACAGGAGTGGGTATGGATAAGGGGTCTTCTCGGCCGTCGGCACGCTCCCTGATGAACCTGCCGAGGCAGGCCATCCTTTTCATCTTGATTATCCTGGTCGTGTGCGTGGCGAGCGTGTGGGGCGTGCGGACGCTTCAGCAACGCTTCGCGGGTAACGCGACGCCGGCGGCCCTGCTGCCCGCCACCGCCTCCGGCCCGTTGAAGGTGGACGGCGAAGCGGTGGTGGTCGCTTCGCGCCTCACGCCCTTGCGCTCGGAGCCCGGCGACCGAGGCGCCGTCATTCTCCTGGTGGCCGAGGGCCAGACGGTGAAGGTGACCGAGGGGCCGCGCTCGGTGGACAACCGAGCCTGGTGGCGCGTGACCCTGGGCAGCAATACGGGTTGGCTGCCAGAGACCCTGCCCGACGGCACTCGCCTCCTCGCGGCGAAATAATGTCCTGACGAATGTCCTATTGTAATCTTCAGCTTGAACCACGCAACGAATACTCATCGGGTCACGTTGTAGTTTCCAGAAGGAACTCACGGACCCGATGACTTTGCCCCCCCCGCGCCGTCGTCACCACCTGGTCCACCTGCCTCGCCTTGCCCTCGCCATTGGCCTGGGGCTGGTCTGGCTGGGTCTCGCCGCGCGCGTCCAGGCTGCCGACCCCACCCAAAGCCAAACCTACCTCTTTCAGATGGCCTGGGGCGGGCCGTCGCGGCCCGGTCTCTTTCTCTACCCCGAAGGGCTGGCCGTGGACGCGGCCGGGCGGCTGTACGTGGCGGACCGGGGCAACGACCGGGTCCAGGTACTCCAGCCGAATGGCGTTGTCCAGATGGCCTGGGGGAGCCGGGGCAGCGGCCCCGGCCAGTTCCGCGAGCCGCACGATGTCGCCCTCGACCCGACCCGGGGCCGGGTCTATGTCACCGATGGCGGCAACGCCCGTGTGCAGATATTCTCGCTCAGTGGCCTGTATGTCGGGCAGTTGGGAACGCGCGGCGTCGGGCCCGGGGGGCTGCTGGAGCCGCTGGGCGTGGCTGTCGCGCCAGAGGGCACGATCTATGTCACCGACCGCGCCGCGCGGGTCGTGCAAGCGTTCGCGCCCAACGGCGACCCGGTGGCGCGCTGGGGCGGCTACGGGGGCGGCGCGGGCCAGTTCCTATCGCCGGCCGGGCTGGCGGTCACCGCCGGGGGCGAGGTGCTCGTCGCGGATCCCAAGCTGGCACAGGTCAAACGCTTCGGCGCGACCGGGCAGCCGCTGGGCGTCTGGACGGGCCAGGGAGTCGCGGGCGCACGGCCGTTTCAGTCGCCGACGGATGTCACGCTAGACGCCGACGGCAGAGTCTATGTCCTGGAACGCGGCGCGACCTGGGTGCAGGTCTTTGGGGCGGATGGGAGCTACGTGCGGAACTGGAACAACCCGCTCGTCGCGCCGCTGGCGCCCCTGTGGACCGCGCCGGGTATTGCCGTGGGCGACAGTGTCTACGTGACCGAAGGCCGGCCGCCGAACGCGGTGCTGGGCGGAGGCTGGGGCCACGGCGTGCTGCGCTTCGGCCTGAACGACGGCATCATTGGCAGCTGGACCGAGGCCATGAGCAAGGGCGACGGGCTACGTTGGCCGTCGGCCCTGGCCTACGCCGACAACCTGCTCTATGTCGCCGATGGTCAAACCACCCCCACCCACCTGCTCGACTATATCCGCGTCTACAATACCTCCGGCGCGATCTTCGAGACGCGCACCTGGGATAAGTGGATCGGCCAGGTCCAGGACGTCTTTGTCAGGGACCGCCGCCTCTATCTCGGCTTGACTGGCGCGTTCCAGATCATCAGCGATGTCAACGCCGAGACAAACCGCTTCACCCAGTCCGGCGAGACCGGCGGTGTCGCCTTCCTGACCAATGCGGCGGGCCTGCGCCTGGTCTTCGGCGGCGTGCCCCGTCTGGCGCGCCTCAACCGCTACAACCTGGACATTGGCGACATACGCGACATCGCCCCGCCGGTGACACCCACGCCCGCGCTCTGGCCGCTCGGTCTCGGCGTCGGGCCGGACGACCTGCTGCGCGCCAATGACCCGCTGCGCCAACAGGTCGAGATGTTCAACGACCAGGGCGAGTTGCGCGGGATTCAACTGCTGGAACAGCCCTGGGGCGCGCGGGAGATCGCGCTGGACCCGGCGGGCGACATGTACGCCCTGCTCTATGATGGGCGGGTGCGCAAGTATCGGGCGGACGGTGTGTTGCTGGCCGACTTCGCCGTTCCGCAACAGGGGAGTGACCCGCCGCTGCCGGTGGCCGTCGCGGGGGGTGAGACCGGGCGCGCTTTTGTCCTGGACCGGGCCAACGGCCTGGTCCTCGCCTTCGCCCCAGGCCCTGGCGGCAACTCGACGCCCGTGCCCACGCCAGCGCCCGGCCGCTGCCGCGTCCAGGCCGACCAGAGCCTCGACCCGCCGACGGCGATTGTGGGCCAGCCCGTGACGGTGACACTAACCCTCCAGGGGCGGTGTAGCGGCGACCCTATCCCCGCCGACCTGATGCTGGGGCTGAGCTTCGCCCAGGAGCGGCCGCAGGAAACGGGGCCGCTGGCCGACGCGGTGCAGGGCATGATGGACGGTCTGGACATGAGCCGCCATCGGCTGGGGCTGGCCCTCGACAATCCGAACCCGATTATCGCTTCGCAACTCAGCAGCCCGACCTCCCCCGCCGTGCCGATTCTCCAGAATGTCGCCTTTCCGGAAGCCGGGCACCCGGCCGCCCTGCTAGAGCTAGTCCAGAACGAACTGGCGAGCCGCGGACGGACGACGGCCCTGCCCGGCGTCGTCCTGCTCACCGACGGGACCACCGAGCCGATTGCCCTGTTCCATGCCGCCCGCAGTCTCCAGGCAAGGGGAGCCTGGGTCCACATCCTGGCCTACGGCGGGCTGAGTGATACGCCGCTGCTCCGCCTGGCGGCCTCACCCAACAGCTACCAGGTCGTGCCCAACGCGGCGGCCCTGCCGTCGGCCCTGACCGACATCGGCGGCCGCTTGAACCGCGTCACCGCCCGCAAGGTGACGCTGCGCAACCTGCTCGCCAGCCCGCTGCGTTTTGAGAGCAGCACGCTAGAAGCGTTCCGCATCGCCGGGGGGGTGGGCTGGTACCTCCCCGCGCTGACGGACGAGCCGGTCCAAATTCAATTCCAGGTGACAGCGACCAGCCTGGGTGTGTTCCCGGTCACAGTGGTGAGCAGCCTGGAGTACACCGACGAGCGCGGGCTGGTCAACACCATTTCGGTCAGCCCCGCCATCCTGCGCGTCGGCACGCCGACGCCTACCCTAACGCCGACCCGCACGCTCACGCCGACCGAGACGCCGCGCTGGACGCCCACCCTGACTCCGACGGCCACCGACACGGCCACCGTCACCGCGACGCCGACTGCTACCTGGACCCCCACGCCGACCCTCACCCCGTCGCCCAGCCCGACCGCGACGGCCACCGCGACGACCACCGCTACGCCGACCCGCACAGCCACACCCACGGCGACGGGTACGCCTACGCCTTCGGCGACGCCCACCGCCACGGCGACGGTGACGACGACACCCTCGTCAACCGTGACGGCGACCCAGACAGCGACGACGCCGGCCACGCCCACGGTGACGGTGACGGACACCCCTCCGACGCCCCCCACCTTCACCCCGTCGCCCACGGCCACCGAGACACCCACCGTTAGCCCACCGGCCACGCCCACCCCGACGGCCACCCCGACCATCCCGACGACAACTCCCGTAGCGGCCCGTGGCCTCTGCGTCCTCATCAGCCGCGACAGCAACGCCAACGGCCTGTGGGAGCCGGGCGAGCCGGCCCTGGTCGGCGCGTCCTTCGCCATCCTGGACCCCGACGACAGCCTCCTGACCCCGGTCTATCAGTTTAGCGGGGATGAGACAGGGCCAGTGTGCTTTGAGGGGCTGGCCCTCGTCAACGGCGCGTACCGCATCCTCACCTCACCGCCGCCGGCGGGCGGCTGGAGCAGTGTGTACAGCCTCCCGGCGGGCAGCATTCGCGTGCTGACCGACACCCTCTACCAGGTCGCCGTCGGCCAGGCCAAGACGGTTATCTTTACCTACGTCGAGCCGACCCCGACGCCCACCCCCTCCCCGCTGCCCTCCATCACTCCCACCGCTACCCCGACGCTGACGCCCTTCCCTACCCTCGACCCGGCGCGGGTGGTCACCCAACTCTACTTGCCCTATATCGTCGTGGCGGGACCGCCGACGCCCGAACCGTAGACAGACGGGCGCGGGGCTGGCGTTTGCTGCCCCTGGCCCGGCTGCTTATAATCAAGAGACAATGGTTTCTGATGGTATGGGTGAATTGGTCAAAGGAGAAGGCATGTTTGCATCTGTGGCCGATGTCAAGGAACGGCTTGGGCAGGCAAAGTACCTGTGCAGCGATGAGATGGCGACGGTGGTGTTCCTCGCCGACCGCCTGGGCAAGCCGCTGCTGGTCGAGGGGCCGGCCGGCGTCGGCAAGACGGAGCTGTCCAAAGCCCTGGCGGAGGCGCTGGGGACGGAGTTGATTCGCCTCCAATGCTACGAAGGTCTGGACGAGGCCAAGGCCCTCTATGAGTGGCAGTATGCCAAGCAAATGCTCTACGCCCAGGTCCTGCGCGACCGGGTGAGCCAGACACTCAGCGATACCTCGTCGCTGCGCGAGGCATTCCACCGCGTCGCCGACGAGGAGGACCTGTTCTTCTCAGAGCGCTTCCTGCTGCCGCGCCCGCTGCTGCGCGCCCTGCTGGCCGACCGCCAGCCGGTGCTGCTAATTGACGAGGTAGACAAGAGCGACCCGGAGTTTGAAGCCTTCCTGCTCGAAGTCCTCAGCGACTTCCAGGTGAGCGTGCCGGAACTCGGCACCGTCCAGGCCAAGCAGCAGCCGTGGGTCGTGCTGACCTCCAACCAGGCCCGCGACTTATCGGACGCGCTCAAGCGCCGCTGCCTGCACCTGTTCATCAACTTCCCCTCCCTCGAAGCCGAGGTCAACGTCATTCGCGTCCGCGTGCCTCAGGCGAGCGAGCAACTGGCCGCCCAGGTCGTCGCCTTCGTGCATGAGGCGCGCCGCCTGGCCCTCAAGAAGATGCCCGGCGTGAGCGAGACGATTGACTGGGCGCGCTCGCTGGCCCTACTCAACGTCCAGAGCCTCGGCCCTGAAGAGGTCGAGCGGACGATGGGCGTGCTCGTCAAGTACGAGGAGGACGCGGCGCGCCTGCGCAGCTCGACGCCGGACCTGCTGCGCCGCCTCAACCGCCGCCTCGGGCGTGGCGGTGGCGACGACGAGGGCCGCGAGGGCCGCTGGCGCTCGGGCCGCGACTAGGCCGGACAATGTCGGGTGGCAGACGACTAGGGGAGAGCCAGGTATGGATGAGGTGATGGTTCGGTTTATCCACCTGCTGCGGCAGGCGGGGCTGCGGGTATCGAGCAGTGAGGCCCTGGACGCCATGCGCGGCGCGTCGTCGGTCGGACTGGGCGACCGCGACATGCTCAAGTCGGCGCTGCGGGCCACGCTCGTCAAGCGTTCGGACGACATCGCCACCTTCGATCCGCTGTTCGACCAGTTCTTTGGCGGTGGCGAGGGGCAGCCGGGGCAGGGGCAGGGCGGACAGGGCCAGGGGCAGGGCAACCCCCTCTGGCAGCGGCAGATGGACATTGAGACCGCGCTACGCATGGCCCTGGAGGAGTTGGCCCGCATGGGCCGCCGACCCGGTGAGCTATCGCGCTCCGTCCTGCGCGGCGACCCGAACCGCCTGCTCGAGCGCCCGCCGAGATGT
>CAZFUK010000026.1:0-7441 GCA_964522005.1 uncultured Anaerolineales bacterium
TGATTCCGTCGTGGCGATGCAAGCCTACAAGGAACTCCACCACGCCGCTCCATATCGAGAGTTGTATGTTTTTCATACCAGTCGGGAGATGCTTGATATTGAGGAGCGCTTCTGGTTAGGGGTACGAGGGGTACAATGAAGATCACATTGCGTCATGGGCTACCCTTCATTACTGCTACTGTCATTTACAGAGGTCAACAACTGGAACTCCACCATGTTCTGCTCGATACTGGGTCATTGGGAAGCGTCTTTTCGTCAGATGCGGTGCTAGCCATTGGCGTGGTATATGATGAGCATGATACCGTTCATCGAATTCGAGGCGTCGGGGGAACGGAATTTGTTTTCTCGAAGCGGGTTGAGAAACTAGCGGCGGGCGATCTCGAGGCAGCCGATTTTGAGATCGAGGTCGGTGCGATGGACTATGGATTTGAGATGGATGGTATCGTGGGGATGGACTTCCTTATGCAAGTCGGCGCTATCATTGACTTGTCTAAACTGGAAGTCTATAGGAGCGGGATACTATGACCCTCTCCGTCTTTGACCTGTTCAAGATCGGCATTGGCCCGTCTAGCTCTCATACCGTCGGGCCGATGAAGGCCGCCTACCAGTTTGTCCAGCTTCTCGACCGTCAGAGCCTGGTGGAGCGGGTCGCGCGGGTTCAGGCCGACCTATACGGCTCGCTGGCCCTGACCGGACGGGGCCACGCTACCGACAAGGCGGTCCTGGTGGGCCTGTCCGGCGAGCAGCCCGACCGTGTGGACCCTGACCGGGTAGACCCCCTGGTCACGCGCGTCAAGCTGGAGTGCATGCTCAACCTGGCCGGCCGCTGCCCGATTCAGTTCAACGGCGACACCGACCTGCTGTTCCACATGCGCCAGTCGCTCCCGCGCCACCCCAACGCCCTGCGCCTGACCGCCTATGACGCCGACGGCGGGGCGCTGGCCCAGGAAACCTACTACTCGACAGGCGGTGGCTTTGTCGTCAGCGAGAGCGACGCCCAGGCGGGGTATGACGGTGTCGGTTCCACCGACGTCAACCTGCCCTATGCCTTCGCCTCGGCGGAGGACCTGTTAGGCATCGGTCAGGCGACCGGCCTGTCCATCGCCGCCATCGTCTACGCCAACGAGACGGCCTGGCGCTCCCCCGCGGGGACGGACGCCGGGCTGGACCGAATCTGGGCGGTCATGGAGGGCTGCATCGAGCGCGGTATGCGCACCGAGGGGCAGCTGCCGGGTGGGCTGAACGTGCGGCGGCGGGCGGCCCGGCTGCGGCAGAACCTGGAAGCGCGCCGCGTCGCCGATGACCCGATGGTGTTCATGGACTGGGTCAGCCTGTTCGCGCTGGCCGTCAACGAGGAAAACGCGGCGGGGGGGCGGGTGGTCACGGCGCCGACCAACGGCGCGGCGGGCGTCATTCCCGCTGTCCTGGCCTACTACCGCCGCCTCATGCCCGGCGCGACCGACCAGGGCGTGCGGACCTTCCTGCTCACGGCGGGCGCTATCGGCATGCTCTACAAGCGCAACGCCTCGCTCTCGGCGGCCGAGATGGGCTGCCAGGGCGAGGTCGGCGTGGCCTGCTCGATGGCGGCCGCCGGCCTGGCGGCGGTGATGGGCGGGACGAACGAGCAAATCGAGAACGCGGCCGAGATTGGCATGGAGCACAACCTGGGCCTGACGTGCGACCCCATCGCCGGCCTGGTCCAGGTGCCGTGCATCGAGCGCAACGCCATGGGCGCGGTCAAGGCGATCAACGCGGCGCGGCTGGCCGTCCTCCACGGCGACGGCGCGCACTTCGTCCCGCTGGACCGGGTCATCGAGACGATGCGCCAGACGGGCGTGGACATGCAGGTCAAGTACAAGGAGACGAGCCTGGGTGGGCTGGCTGTCAACGTCGTGGATTGTTGAGATGGAATAAGCGGCGGGCCGTAAAGACTGGCGGAGTCGCGGCATCAAGGGGATAACACCCTGTTATCACTGTGAGGCTGTAGCACGCCCATATGGCTCAATCCCTTACCCGATCCATCCTACCCGCCGTCTTCCAGCAGCCCGTCGAGGGCGTCAACCTCCAGCCTGGCACGCTCGGCGACCAGGTGGACGACCGTCCGACGCTGCTCGTCTTCCTGCGCCACTTTGGCTGAATGTTCTGCCGCGAGACCGTCGCGGACTTGCGCCAGGTGGCGCAGCACAGCCCCAACTTTCCGTCTATCCTGTTTGTCTACCACGGCAGCGTCGAGGACGGCCAGGATTTCTTCGACGCCCTCTGGCCCGAGGCCAGGGCCGTCGCCGACCCGCATAAAACGCTGTATCGGGCGTTCGGCATCGGCCGTACCAGCCTGCGGCAGATCATGACGCCCGAGGTGGCGGCCTGCGCCGTGCGGGCCGTATCGAAGGGCCACGTGGGCGGCCGGCCCCAGGGCGATACCCTCACCCTGCCCGACCTGTTCCTGGTCCACGACGACCGCGTCCTCTGGCAGTTCCGCGCCCGCCATGTCGCCGACCATCCGGACTGGGCGCGCCTGGTGGACCACCTGCCGGCTGATTTTGCACTAGGCAAAGCCTAACGTGGTGGTGAAGACCATAAAAGTCTTTAAGACCTTATGAGTTTTCACGACCAAATTCGGAGATGGGGACTGTAGGGGCGGGGTTTCCCAGCCCAGGGCGAGGGAACCTCGCCCCTACAGGGTTACTGATAGAACGAGATTGACAGGACGGGCCTTCGCGGGCCAATCCTGTCAATCTTGTTAATCATGTCTTAAATTCTTGGTGGCTCAGCCCAGGCTATCCAGGAACGCGCTGTAGGCGTCGGCGTCGAGCAGGCTGTCCAACGCCTTGGGGTCGTCGGGGCGGACCAGGATGAGCCAGCCGCCACCGTAGGGGTCCTTGTTGACCAGTTCGGGTTGGCTCTCCAGGCTGCCGTTGGCCTCCACGACCTCACCCCCAATGGGCGAGTAGAGGTCCGAGGCGGCCTTAACCGACTCGACCACGCCGAAGTTCTTCATGTAGGCGACCTTACCGCCCGCCTGGGGCAGCTCGACATACACCACATCGCCCAACTGCTCCTGGGCATATTCCGTGATTCCGACGCGGACAAGGTCACCCTCGACCTTCGCCCACTCGTGTTCTTTTGTGTACTTCAACCCGGCCGGTACGTTTGGCATCATTGCCTCCTGATAAATGGAGTCCCTTGTACAGACCTTATCATACTTACTCAGGCACGATTAGGCAACTCGGCATGCACACCTTGAGAACAAATAACGGAGGACGACCTCTCCGTCCTCCGTCCTTCGTCCTTCGTCCTCCGTCGCCTACATATGCAGCATGCCCGTTGTCGCGCCGAGCGCCGCCTCGTGGATGCCTTCCGACAGCGTTGGGTGGGCGTGGATGGTCGCCGTGATCTCCTCGACCGTCAACTCGCTCAGGCGGGCCGCGACGACCTCGTGAATCAGCTCCGTCACCTCCGGGCCGATCATGTGAACGCCCAGGATTTCGCCGTACTTCGCGTCGGTCACGAACTTGATGAAGCCCTCGGTGTTGCCCAGCGCGCGGGCGCGTCCACTGGCCGAGAACGGGAACTTGCCCACCTTGACCTCGTAGCCGTCCTCACGCGCCTTGGCCTCGGTCAAGCCGATGCTGGCAACTTCGGGGTGGCAGTAGGTGCAACTGGGGATGTTGTTCCAGCGCATGGGGTGGGGGTCCTTGCCAGCCAGGTGCTCGACGGCGATGACACCCTCGTGCATGGCCTTGTGGGCCAGGCGTGGCCCCCGCACCAGGTCGCCGATGGCGTAGATGCTGGGAATGTTGGTCTGCAAGAACTCGTTGACGGCGACGACGTTACCGCGCCCAATCTCGACCCCCAGCGCCTCCAGCCCCAGGCCCTCGGTGTTGCCGACGTTGCCCGCGCCCAGCAGCACGACGTCGCCTTCCAGGTCCGTCGTCTTGCCGTCCTTGCTGACGGTCATCCGCGCGCCCGTCTCCGTCGGCTCGATCTTCTCGACGCGCGTGCCCAGGTGAATCTCGATGCCGCGCTTGGTCAGCGACTTCTGGAGGGTCTGCCCAATCTCGGCGTCCTCCAGCGGCAGCACCTGCGGCATCATCTCGACAATGGTACACTGCGTGCCATACGCGCTGTAGACCGTGGCGAACTCGCAGCCGATGGCGCCCGCGCCCATGATGAGCATGCGCTTCGGGACTTCCGGCAGCCGCACCGCCGACTTGCTGGTGATGACCCGCTTCTCGTCCACCTCCACGCCCGGCAGGACAAAGGGACGCGCGCCCGTGGCGACCACGATGAAGCGTGTCGTTAGCTCGCGCGTGCCGTCCTGGCCCTCGACGCGCACCGTGTTGGCGTTGGCGATAGTCGCCGTGCCCTGGATCAATTCAGCATTGTTTTTCTTAAACAGGTATTGCAGGCCCTGGCGCGACTGCCGAACCACGCGGTCCGAGCGTTTGACGCCGGTCGCCCAATCCACCGAAATATCCTTGACCTGAATTCCGAACTGCTCCGACTCGCGAATCAGTTCCAGCACCTCGGCGTTGCGGAGCAGGGCCTTGGTCGGGATGCAGCCCCAATTGGTGCACACCCCGCCCACGTCGCCCTTCTCCACACACGCCACGCGCAGGCCCAACTGCCCCGCGCGGAACGAGGCAACATAGCCGCCTGGGCCGCTGCCAATCACGATGACGTCATATTGCTGGTCGGCCACGGAAACCTCCTAGTAACTAAGAGCGTAGAGCGTGGAGCGTGGAGCGCAAAGCGACAAAAACGCTCTACTCTCCACGCTCCACGCTCTTAGTTAGAGTACCATGCGCTGGGGGTTCTCAAGCTGAGCCTTGAGGGTCTTGAGGAACTGGGCGGCCATCGCGCCGTCAATGACGCGGTGGTCGGAGGACAGCGTCACCCGCATGATGGTGCGCACGACCATCTCGCCGTTCTGCACGACGACCTGGGGCAGCGCCGACGCCACGGCCAGGATAGCGGCCTGCGGGGGGTTGATGATGGCCGTGAAACTCTCGACCTCGACACCCTTCGCCCCAACGTTGGAGATGGTGAACGTCCCCGCGCCCATGTCCTCCGGCTTGAGCTTGTTCTGGCGGGCGCGTTCGCCGGCCGCCTTGGCCTCCTGGGACAGTTGGGTCAGCGTCTTCTGCTGGGCGTTCTGGATGACCGGCGTCAGCAGACCATCGGGCAGCGCCACGGCGATGCCAATGTTGACCGCGGACTGGCGCGTGATGCCCTTGTCGCTGACGGTCACGTTGATTTCAGGGTGGCGCACCAGGGCGTTGGTCACCGCCTTGATGACCAGGTCGTTGACGGTGAGCTTGACGCCCTCGGCTTCGAGCATCTGGTTGACCTGCTCGCGCCACGCCAGGGCCTCGGTCATGTCAATGGCGACCGTCATGAAGAAGTGCGGGCTGGTGGTCACGCTCTGTTGCAGCCGCTGGCCGATGACCTGGCGCATGCGGCTCCACGGCGTCAACTCACCGGTGGTTGGCGCAGGCGCCGTCGCCGGAGCGGGTGCTGGAGCGGCCGGCGCTGGCGCTGCGGCCGGTGCGGGGGCCGGCGCTGCGGCCGCTGGGGCCGGGGCGGGAGCAGCCGGCTGTGGGGCCGGGGCGGCCTTTTGGGCGGCCAGGTAATCCTCAATATCCAGCTTGACGATGCGGCCGCCGGGGCCGGTGCCCTTGACCTGCCGCAGGTCAATGTTGTTGTCCTCGGCCATGCGGCGGGCGATGGGCGAGGCTTTGACCCCGCCCAGGCCCGCGTCGGCTCCGTCCAATGGAGCCGGGGCATGACCCTCGGCCTGGTCGCGTAGGGCCTGGCGCGCCTCGCCACTGGGTTCGGCCTGCGCCGCCGGCCCGGTCGCCAATTGGGCGGGCTGGCTGCCGGCCGACTCGGGCGCGATGCTCTGGTCCACGGGCGTCGCCGGGGGCGGCGCTTTGCCGTCGGCCTTCGCCTCGGCAGCCGGGGCGCGCGCGCCGCCATTGGCCGATGGCTCCAGCTTCTCGTCGCCGTGCGTCAGGAGGGCAATCGCCGTGCCCACCGGGTAGGTTTCACCCGCCTGGCCGATGATCTTCGCTAGCGTGCCGCTCTCAAACGCCTCAATCTCGATATTGACCTTGCCGGTCTCAATTTCGGCCAGGATTTGACCCTTGGCAATCTCCTGGCCTTCCTTTACTTTCCAGTCAACAATGGTGCCCTCGGTCATGTCGTAGCCCATCTTAGGCATCACGATTTCGCTTGGCACGGGCTTCCTCCGTTAGTTAGCGGATAACGCGCATCTCCCGCAGGCGGGCAATCACATCGTCGGGCTTGGGAATGGCCGCCTGCTCCAGGGCGCGCGCGTATGGCATGGGCGCTTCGGCCAGGCCAATCCGCTCGATGGGCGCGTCCAGGTAATCGAACGCCTCGCGGGTCACAGTCGCGGCGATCTCAGCGCCGACGCCATACGACTGCCAGTCTTCCTCGATAATCACGCCGCGATTGGTCTTCCTGACCGAGTTGATCACCGTCTCGGCGTCCCAGGGCCGCAGACTGCGCAGGTCAACCACCTGGGCCTCGACGCCCATGTCGGCCAGCTTGTCAGCGGCCTGCATGGCGACCAGGACCATGCGCGAGTAGGCGATGAGGGTCACGTCCTTGCCCTGGCGCTTGACATCCGCGACACCCATCGGCGTCGTGTAGTCACCGTCGGGCACCTCGCCCTTGCTACGGTACAGGCCCGTGTGCTCGATGAACAGGACGGGGTCCTGTTGGCGCAGGGCCGCTTTAAGCATGCCCTTGGCGTCGGCGGGAACGGCCGGCGTGACGACCTTGAGGCCCGGCACGTGGGCGAAGTAGACCTCGAAGTTCTGGGCGTGGGTCGCGCCGAGTTGCGCGCCCGCGCCGCCCGCCGTGCGGAATACGACCGGCACCGACAACTGGCCGCCGAACATGTAGTGGACTTTGGCGGCGTGGTTGATGATCGCGTCCATCGCCAGGAGGGCGAAGTTGATTGTCATAATCTCGGCGACGGGACGGAGGCCCGCCATCGCCGCGCCGGTCGCCAGGCCCGCGATGGCCCCTTCGGCGATGGGGGTGTCACGCACGCGCTCCGAGCCGAACTCGTCGGCCAGGCTGGCGGTGACGGCATACGAGCCGCCGTAGGCGTTGATGTCCTCGCCCATGATGAAGATGTTCTTGTCCTTCTTCATCTCCTCGCGCAGGGCGTCGGTGACGGCTTCTAGATACGTTCGGACTGCCATGAGAGTATATCTCCGGAGAGTAGTCAGTACGGAGTAGTCAGTAGTCAGTATTGAGTAGTCGGTACAGGAGTGCTGGGACTGGGTACTGACTACTGACTACCGACTACTGACCTACTTCTTAAGTAAAGCGGCGTTAGGACCGCCAATGGGGTCGGCGTAGATGTTCTCGAACAAGGCTTCGATGGGGGGCGCGGGGCTGGCCT
>CAZFUK010000026.1:7451-19176 GCA_964522005.1 uncultured Anaerolineales bacterium
TCCATCTTACGGGCGCTGCGCTCGCTCAACGCGCCCTCTTCCATCAGTTTGGAGCGGAAGGCGGTGATGGGGTCGCGGTGCATCCACTCGGACACTTCTTCCTTGTCGCGGTAGCGCTGCGGGTCGGCCATGGAGTGGCCTCGGAAGCGGTAGGTCGCCAGTTCGAGGAAGTACGGCCCCTCGCCCGAACGGGCGTGTTCGGCCGCGCGCGACATGGCTTCGTAGACGGCCATAACGTCCATGCCGTCCACGCGCTCCGACGGGATGTCGTAGGCGCAGGTCTTGTCGGTCATGGCGGTGACGGCGGAGTGGACGTGCAGCGCGGTGCCCATGCCGTACTGGTTGTTCTCGACGATGAAGACGATGGGCACGTTCCACAGCTTGGCGAAGTTGAGCGACTCGTGGAAGTAGCCGTTGGGTGTGGTGCCGTCGCCCATGATAACCGCCGCGATGCGGCTCTCGTTCCTATACTTGAAGGCGAAGCCGACGCCGACGGCCAGCGGCAGGTGGCCGCCGACGATGGCGTAGCCGCCCCAGTGGCCGGCCTTATAGTCGAAAAAGTGCATCGAGCCGCCCTTGCCGCGCGCGAGGCCGGTCGTCTTGCCGAACAGTTCGGCCATCGCCTCTTTGACCCCCGCGCCTTTGGCCAGGGAGTGGCCGTGGTCGCGGTAGTGGGACATCAGGACGTCGTCAGGCTCCATTGCCGCCGCGACCCCCACGGCGCAGGCTTCCTGGCCGTTATAGAGATGGACGAAGCCGGCGATGCGCCCGCGCGCATACCACTCCGCCGTTTTATCCTCAAACTCTCGAATAAGCATCATTTGCCGCAGCATGCTCTGCAGCTTGGTTTTGCTCAGCGGTCGACTGGTTGTTGCGACTGCCATGGATGTGACCCTCCCAACGCTGGGGAAATTCAAATGCGCTCAATGACATAGGCGCCAACGCCGCACAACGGCATCGCGCGGAAAACCTCCCGGACCAGGGCCGGGAAGAGAAACCACTGCCTGAAATGACCAAACAACGGGGGAACGCAGCGAGGCGCCTCATTGTATTATAGGCGCTTCAATCACCCCGGTCAAACACTTTGGCTCTCTCAGCCATTTCTCACACAGTCCTCATGTAATATTCAGCCGCGCCCGGTACTCTTAGACGGTGAATTTTGGACCCGCCTTTGGAGAAACCATGTTTCGACTCATAACCCTGATTGCCCTGTTGAGTTTCGCGGTGGCCTGTGGCGCGGCGCCCACCACGCCCACGGCTTCCGCCCCGGCGCCGACTGCCGTCCCCGCCACGGCTGTTCCCGCCGCCCCAACGACGGCGCCGACCACGGCTCCGGCCGCTGCCAGGCCGACCGACGCGCCTAAAGCGACTGAGGCCCCCAAGCTCGCAGCCCCGACGACCGCCGCGACGACTGCCCCCCAGCCAGCCGCGACGACTGCCGCCCCCGCCGCCAAGACGGCCGGTGAGCTGCGCCTGGCGCTGGACCCGGCCGCCACCAAGGCCCGCTTTCGGGTAAAAGAGCAATTTGCGAACCAAACCGTGATGGCGGAGGCCGTGGGCGAGACGGATAAAGTGACGGGGCAGTTGGTGATGGACGCGGCGGGCAAGATTAACCGCGACCAGTCGAAGTTTACCGTGGATATGAACTCGCTCAAGACGGACCAGGCCCAGCGCGACAACTTTATCAAGCGCTCGACGCTGACGGTGTCGCAGTTCCCGACCGCTCAGTTTGTCCCCATCGAGATCAAGGGCCTCGCCTCCCCCCTGCCCACCTCGGGCGACGTGCAGTTCCAACTCGTGGGCGACATGACGGTGCGCGGCGTGACCAAGCCCGTCACCTGGGATGTGACGGGCAAGATCGAGGGGCAGTCCCTCGTCGGTCAGGCCAAGACGGCCTTCAAGTTCGGGGACTTTGGCATGGAGCCGCCCCGCGTGCCCATCCTGGCGGCCGTCGAGGACAACATCCGCCTGGAGATGGATTTCAAGGCGAGCGCGCAGTAGGCGACGGCGGATGGTGGACGAAGGACGGAGGACGGAGGACGGAGGACTGACGACCGACGACGGAGGATGAAGGATTAGGGATTGTGGAGTGACAGCAGAAGGCGGAAAGCAGAAGGAAGTTACTGTCCTTTGGCCTTCTGCCTTCTGCCTTCCGCCTTCTGCCTTCCGCTGTCTGCCTTCTACTGTCTGTGCTAGTAATCGAAGCCCTTCTGGGCGAGGATGCCTTTCTGGTAGGGATGCTTGACCTCGTGCATCTCGGTCACCAGGTCGGCGCGCTCGATGATTTCTGGCGGTGCGCCGCGTCCTGTCAGGAACAGGTGGAGCCAGGCGGGCTTGGCCTCGACCAGGGCGAGCACGTCGGCGACGGGCAGCAGACCCGTCTGTACCGCGACGTTGACCTCGTCCAGCACGACCATGTCCCACTCGCCCGACGCCATCGCTTGCCGCGCCAGGGCCAGTGCCTCGGCCGCCGCCTGGCGGTGGACCTCGTCCGGCAGCGTATCCCCCATGATCTTGTAGAACCCTGCGCCCATGCGCTCCAGCCGCACCCCCGGCAGCAGGGTCAGCCCGACCATCTCGCCGTACTGCCACGTGCCCTTGATAAACTGAACGATCAGCACCTTCCAGCCATAGCCCACGGCGCGGAGTACCGTGCCCAGCGCCGCCGTGGTCTTGCCCTTGCCGTCGCCCGTGTTGACGGCGACCAGCCCTTGCCGTCGTTCACGCGGCGGTGATTTGAGCGTCTTGACCTCCGCTGTCCCCTCGACCATGTCTCTCTCCTCAAGTTAGTTGCTATAGCGATCCCAGCGCGTGTTGCGCGTGTAGGTCTTCCACCGCCGCCGCGTATCCTGTTCGGGCGGGAGACCCTGGGCGATGCGTCGGGCGCGCATGCGTGCCGCCGTGCGCCTTAAGGCCCGCGAGTAGCTGATATAGTTCGCGATGGGCAGCAGAACGACCAGGAGGACCAACACCCAGGTCAACATATCTCCTCCCGTCGGCTGACTGATGACTGATGATTGATGACTGGCACAGCTGATGGACTATCTACCACCGACTACCGACTACCGACTACCGACTACCGACGACTGACTACCGACTACCGACGACTGACTACCGGCACTCAATACCTCAAGCCGCGTAACCCACTTGATCCACAGCCAGCCGCGCAACGCCGGGTGCGCCAGGCGGAGCGGTGCGCCGTGGGGGTGGGTGAGGGTCTCGTCGGTGATGGCTGTCGCCAGCAGCGCGTCGCGGGCCTGGGCCAGGGGTAGCGTCACGCTGTGCCCTGTGACCGAGACGACACGCACGACGGCCGCCGCTCCCTCCGCCAGCCCCGCCCGCGCCAGCACGTCGCCGACGCGCACGCCCGACCAGCGCTGGGTACTGTGCCAGCCGTTGGTGCAGTCGAGGGTGGCGGTCAACTCGGCGGGGGGCAGGCGGACCAGGTCGTCCAGGCTCAGGCTGAGCGGGGTCACGCCCAGACCGGTCACCGTCAGCCGCCAGGCGGCGAGGTCCAGCGGGGCCGGGTTGTCGGTCAGGAGCATGGTCACGGGCATGGCGTTGCCCGTGAACGAGCCAACTTCCCGCGAGCCGCTGAAACGGCGCAGCGCGTCGAGGGCCTGGAGGGCGTTGGCGACGACCGTCAGCCCCGTCCAGGCGAACAGCGCCCCCACCCCCAACAGACCCGCGCGCAGGAACTGCCGCCGCGTGTTCAGCAGCCCTTTGGACGGTCGCGGATACCAGTGATGGTAGACGTGGAAGCCCAGGAAGGGCAGCAGGAGCAGGGCGGTGTACCAGTGCAGGAGCAGCGCGGGGTAGCCAAAGACACCCCAGAGTTCGGTCCAGTTGAGCGTCCAGGCCACGACCAAGGCCAGGGTCAGCACGACCAGCCCGGCCAGCGGCAGCGAGACGCCCACGGCGAAGGCGCGCCCTGCTCCCCGACTCCAGCGCCGCCGCAGCGAGCGCCAGGCGATGAGCGTTTTCCAGGGCAGGAGCAGGACGAGGGCGACGCCCGCGAGGCGGTGCAGCGCGAACAGCCAGCCGGCGCCGGCCGAGAAGACCAGCGACAGCAGGCCCGTCGCGGTCAGCAGCGTCATCAGGGCCAGCAGGCTGATGTTGACGAACTTGGTGGGCATACCCCTAGATTATAGGCGGCTGGCCGCCCGGCTCAAAGAGCCGTTAGCGGCGGCGGGTGGGGATGAGTTGGAGGGTGGGGTCGCCGTAGAGGACGTAGGCCGCCCACGTCACCGGCTCCGGGTTGGTCTGCCAGATGTCGAGGCGCGCGCGGCGCATGGCCTCGCCCAGCCGATAGCCCTGCAGCACGAGGTTGTAGAACGTCGTGGCGAACTGGGCGGCATAGCGGTCGTAGACGGGCCAGAGCGAGCCGATGCAGCCGATGGCCCCGCCATAGATGAACGCCGACGCCAGGCCTTCGGCGGGGCGCTGGAGATAGGACAGCGGCGTGTCCTGGGGGGGCGCTTCATTCCGCGCCAGCCCGCTCTCACAGGCGTTCAGGAACACCAGCGGCCGGCCTTCCAGCAGACGGCGAATCTTCTGCGCCAGGAACAGTTCGCCCTCGTGCAGGACCAGGCCGCTCAGGTCGGAATCCTTCTGATCGAAGAAGGCATGGCCGGCGAAGTGAATCACGTCCACCGTGCCGCCCCGCAGCAGGCGGTTGAGGGTCTCGCCTGTGGCGTCCCCCTTGCGCAGCGTCGTAATCTCGATGCGGTCGCCCCACAGTTGGCGCAGGTTGGTTTCGAGGGTGTCCACCTCGCGGCCGGCGTTGGGTAGGTCCGCCATGGGGTCGGCAATGAGCAGGAAGCGCACCTTGCGGTCGGTGATGGCCGGGCGGGTGAAGCCGCGCGGGAAGGCGCGGCCCATGGGCATGCGGGCGATGGCGCGGTCCAGGCACAGGAACGTCGTCTTGCCGTCTTTGAGCTTGTAGGCCATCAATTCCCAGGGTAGCTCCAGGTCGTTGGTGGTGATGGTGATGGAGCAGCGGTTGTCGCGGAAGTAGGTCTGCATCGCCTCGGGGATGGACAGCCGATACATCTGGTCGCCCAGGTCGAGCACCTGCTCGGCCAGGCTGGGCGTCGGGCGGCCGCTGACCAGGGGCAGGTCCAGGTCGAAGTCGCGCGGGGCGTCGAGGGCGGGGGCAGGCGGCGGCGAGGGCGGTGTAACTGGGGCGGCCGGGGTGGCAGCCGGCGGCGCCGCCTCATCTGTGGGGGCCGGCTGGACTTCCAGCGTCCCGCGCACCTGGCTGTCTTTCGAGGCGATGCGGTTGATGAGGCGGAGGAAGGTGCGGCGGTCCTGTTCGACCAGGGTGCTCGAATCCTGGATATTGACGCCCTGTCCACCCCGGTCACTCGGCGTGCGGAGCAGCACCTCGTACTGGTGGCGGCCGCGCCCGTCGGGCGGGTAGCGCAGCAGAAGGAGTTCGGCCCGCCGGCTGTGCTGGAGCGTTTCCTCCTCCTGCATCTTCAGGCTCAGCGTGTCCAGCACCTTGTCGGCTTCGCTCGGCGCGGGAGCGGCGACCGGGGCCACGGCTGCCTGCCCAGGGCTGCCCTCCGCGCCGCTCGCTTGGCTCTCCGTCGCGCCCAGTTCGCGGCCCAGGTTGGCTAGCTCGCCCTGGAGGTCGCTCTCGCGCTGCTCGGTGAAGGCGCGGCGGGCATTGGCGTACTGGTCGCGCCAGCGGCGCAGCCGCTCCTCCTCCTGCCAGATGGGCGCCTCTATCGCCTGGGCCTGCTGGAGCCGTTGGTCCAGTTCCGCCATGCGCTGGTCGAAGACGGCCAACTGCTGCTCGAACTGCCGCCAGCGCTCCGCGCGGGCCTGCCGGCTGGCCTCGACCGCCGCTTTCATCCGTGTCAGGCGCGTCCGGTTACGCTCCACCAGGTCCCAGTCGGACTCATCAAGCAGGGTCTGGATGGCGTCGAGGCTCTCCTCGGCCACGGCGGGCGCGGTGTCGCTACTGAGGGCGTGCAGCCGACCGAAGGCCTGGGCGAGGACCGCGTCGAGACGGGCCAGCCAGTCGGCCTCCCCGGTCACCACAACCTCGTCAGAGGTCAGGAGCGTTGTCAACAGGGCGTGGAGTTCGGCGCACGCCTGGCGGCGCTGTTCCAGGTCCACCGCCAGCCGCGCCATGCGGCGCAAGCTATCCAGCCCAACTCGCGGCGCGGCTCGTGGCGACGGGGGTGAGGCGGGCGGCGTGGGGAGGGGGACTCGTTCAGCCACCCTGGTCTCCCTTCGACTGACCCAGCGACGTTTCCAGCCGCTGGATGTTCTCCCGCACCTCCTGCCACTGCTCTTCCAGCAGGGGGGAGACGGTCGAACTCTGGCTGCGGCGGCGTTCCAGCTCGGCCAGGTTCTTGTACTCGATGTCCAACTCGGTCGCCAGCCGCTTTTGCTCGCGGTCCGCCGGGGGGGCCGCTCCGTCAACCGCCGTGGCCGGTTTGCCCGTATCTACCCTCTGCGGGGGCGCGCTCAGGAATTGCCCATCGGCCACCTGGAGATAGCAGACGGGCATGCTCCACTCGCGGCCCCCCGGATAGTCGTAGCTGATCTTCTGCCGACCGCGTGTGACGGCGGCTTCCAGGGGTTGACCTTCGAGGAGCGCGCCGTAGAAGCCCTGGCCGAACGAGAGGTAGGCCTCGGCGGTGTTGGCGCCCCGCCAGCCCACGACCCTGGGGCAGACCGAGGTCAACTGGGCCGCCAGCCAGTCGGTCCGGTCGCCGCTCAGGCAGATCAGCCCGTCGCCCGGCTGTCGCTGCAGGGCGTTCCGCAGTTGGTCCATCGTCACCGGCTCGGCCCGTTTTTCCCCCCGACAGACCAGGGCTTGCTCCGTCGTGTCGCGCGGGGTGAAGCTTTCGGTGGACAAGGCTCCGCTTGGTCTGAGCCAGACGCCCGCGATAATCAGGTGCAGAATGTCACTCTGCTCGCCGCTCACGGCGTCCAGGAGGTCTTTGGGCGCCACGTTCTGACGCTCCACGAGTTCGACCTGTTTGGCCGCCGCCAGCGAGCGGAGATAGTCTACCTCCTGTTTGGCGCCGTAGTCGTAGGGGAGGACTTCGGAGACGGCGAGCAGGACGCGCGGCGGGCTGCTGACCGGGCGAGAGGGGGACAGGTCGCGCACCGCGTTGGTGCGGATAATGGGCGACTGGAGCGACAGCGCGAAGAAGTCCTTGCGCACCGTGTCGTCGTACATGAACTCCCAGGGGATACCGAGCAGGCTGGGCGAGGCGATGACCAGCCGCAGCCGCAGCCGCCGTCCCTGGCCCTCGACCGCTCGGCTTAACTGCTGGTAGAGCGGCCACAACCGGCCGCCCAGGACCGCCTTGCACAGCCGCGCCCCGATGGACATGACGGCGTCCGAGGTGTCCACGTACAGGCTGCGGTTCACAGCGTCCATGGCACGGGGGAGGCTGGCCAGTGCCTCCTCGATTTCCTCGGGTGCGATGTTCAGGTCGGCGTGGTTTTTGAACAGGCCGCCGTCGGGCAGCTCGGCCGTGACCAGCAACTTGCGGTCCTCGCCCTGGAGCGTGAGCCGCAATTCGTCATAGACGGGTCTATCCACCAGGTAGGCCATACCTGTCTCCCCTTTAACGATCCGCCCTGGCTGGGCGGCGGCTGCCGCCCGCGACGGCGTGCAGCACTTCCAGGTGGTCGCCGTCGGCCAGGACGTGGCTCTCGTCTACCACGTCGTCGTTGACGGCGGTAATACGCGGCTGCCGGCGGTCCACGCCCAGGTCGTCCAGCAGGCGCCCCACCGTCGTCCCCTCGGCGACGTCCACCAAGGTCTTCCCTGAGTTGACATAGCGTTTCAGTTCGCCGTAGAGCGTGACATGGACTCGCATCAAGGCCCCATGAAAAGGCAGGGGGACGTAAAGCACGTCCCCCTAGTCCTGTTTAGCCGAGAATGGGCAAGTCGGGCGAGGCCGAGAAGCGTTCGCCCTCCGGGGGCCGCGACAGGTTGATGACGCTGATCTTGGCGGCGATCCACTGGGCGATCTGGCTGTACGCCTTGGCCGCGTCGCTGTTGGGCGCGGCGACGACAATGGGCTGGCCGGCGTCGCCGCCTTCGCGCACGCGCGGGTCAATGGGCACCTCGCCCAGGAAAGGCACGCCCAACTGCTCGGCCATGCGCTGCCCGCCGCCGTGGCCGAAGATGTCGTAGCGGCGGCCGGTGTCGGGCGCGATGAAGTAGCTCATCGTCTCGACCACGCCCAGGACGGGCACCGCCGGCTTCACGGTCTGGAAGGCGTCCACACCCTTGATGACGTCGGCCAGCGCGACGGCCTGCGGCGTGGTGATGATGACCGCGCCCGTCAACGGCAGAAGCTGGGTCAGGCTCAACTGCACGTCGCCCGTGCCTGGCGGCATGTCCACAATCAGGTAGTCCAGGTCGCCCCAGTCCACGTCCGTCAGGAACTGGCGAATGGCGCTGTGGAGCATCGGCCCGCGCCAGACGGCGGCCTTGTTCTGCGGCATCAGGAAGCCCATGCTCATGACGCGCAGGCCGTAGGCTTCGAGGGGCATGATCTTGTTGGCGCTGGCGGTCGGCCGGTCGTAGATGCCGAGCATCATCGGAATGTTGGGGCCGTAGATGTCGGCGTCCATGAGACCGACGCGCGCGCCGCTCTGCGCCAGGGCGACCGCGATGTTCACAGCGCTCGTGCTCTTGCCGACGCCGCCCTTGCCCGACGACACCGCGATGGCGTTGCGGAAACCCACTTCGACGCGCTTGATCATCTGGTTGTCTTTGGGCACGCGCGAGTCGAACTTGACCTCCACCTCTTTGACGCCCGGCAGCTTCATCAGCGCTGCTGTGCAGTCGGTCCGGATGCGGTCGCGTAGGGGGCAGGCGGGCGTGGTCAGGACATAGGTGAACGACACCTTGCCGTTGTCCACGACGACGTTTTCGACCATGTTGAGCGTGACGATGTCCTTGCCTAATTCCGGCTCCGGCACCGTTCGCAGCACGGCCATGACCTGGTCAACGGTCAGCCCACCCCCGGAACCGCCGGGGGGCGGGGGGGGCGGCGGGTCTTGTTTGCGACCAAAACGAAACATTCAACACCTCATAGCCGTCGGACGTGCGGGGTCCGACGTGTAAATAGCTTTGAGTTCACGACTCCTAAATTATAGTCGCTTCGAGGCCGAACGCCTATGATGCCGGTCAACTCTGTGCGCTCTGCTGGCCCAGGACGCGGTAGGCGAACTTGAGCATCGCCTCGCGGTGGGCGATCTGGTCGTCCATCGAGAGGGCGCCATGCCCCGCCTCGAACCAGACAATCTCGAAGTCGCGGCCTAGCTCGCGCATGCGGTCGGCGTAGGTGTGCATCGGGCGGGCCGGGCAGCGCGTGTCGTTGCTGCCCTGGATCACGAGCAGTGGGGCGGCTACGTTCTCCAGGTAGGTGATGGGCGAACTGGCGCGGTAGACATCGGGCTTTTCCTCCGGCGTGCCGCCGAGCAGGGCGACTTGGTAGCCGCGCAGGGTGGGGGCCGTGTCCTCGTACTGAACCGTCCAGTCGGCGATGGCGATGCCAGCCATGCCGCCCGCCCATAGGTCGGGCCGCTTGCCCAGGCCCATGAGCGTCATGTAGCCGCCGTAGGACCAGCCGGTGAGGAAAATCTGGTCGGTGCGAGCGATCCCCTGGTCCACCAACCACTGATGCCCCGCCGCGATGTCCTCTACTTCCCAGTGGCCCAGGTCGCCCTGAATCTGGTCCTGGAAGGCGCGGCCAAAGGTGGTCGAGCCTCGATAGTTGACGCTCAGCACGGCGAAGCCGTGGTCTAGGAACATCTGGAGTTCCGCGCTGTAGCCGGCCGTCTGCACAGCGGTGGGGCCGCCGTGGGTGTGGAGGATGGTCGGGAAGGGGCCGTCGCCGTCGGGTGTCGCCAGCCAGGCCTGAATCATCTGCCCGTCGGACGAGGGGAAGACGACGCTACGCCAGGGCCGGCCGCCGGGCGCGTCGCCGGCCGAGAGGACCGTGCGCGTCATCTCGCCCGTCTGGGCGTCGAGGGCGATGACACACGAGGGGTGGTCGGCGTCGGCCCACTGGGCGAAGATTTCCTCATTCGAGGCATAGTAGACACCCGCGCCGCCAAAGAACCCGTAGGTTCCAGCCGGATGGTTGAGGCGCGTATAGGAATTGTCGGCCAGGTCGTAGCTGTAGAACTGGTGGACGGCGTTGGAAAACTGGCACAAGAGGAGATGGCTTCCGTCGGGGGACCAGTCCACGATTTCGATGTCGCCCGCTACCGTGTCCAGTTGCAGGTCGGACCGCTCGCCCGTGCGCGGGTTCCACAGCAACGGACGGCGCACGCCGGTGCGCGTCGAGACGGCGGCCACGCGCGCGTCGCCGTCCAGGGGCGAGAAGCGCCCGCCTTCGACGCTGGTTTCCAGCCCATCCCACAACTCGTTGATGACTTGACCGCTATTCAGGTCCAGGGCGAGCAGGCTAAACTGCGTCTTGCCGCTGCGTTCGGACGAGTAGACCAGACCCAGTTCGCCGTTGGGAGAGAGGGTCGGGCCGGAGGTAAGACGACGGCTCGCCCAGACTTCGCGGGGCTGCCCTAGCGTTCCCTCGGCTCCCAGCTTAAGAGTCGTCAGGTGAAAGCCGGCCTGGTCAGCCATCAGCGTCGCCAGGTGGCTGCCGTTGTGGCTGACGGACAGGCCCATCGCAGCATACGGCGGCATGTCGGGCGTCACATCCTGGGCGTCACCGCCGGTCCAGGGGACGCGGACCCAGTGACCGATCTCGTTGCCCGCCTCGTCTTCCAGGTAGTAGATGTACTCGCCGTTGGGCGAGATGTAGCCGTAGCCTTTGCCGGTGGGCTTGAACGTCACCTGGCGCAGGTCGCCGCTTGGTACGTGCCAGGCGTAGAGTTGCACCGCGCCCGACTGGTTCGTCATCGCCAGCCCGCGCTCGGGGTTGGCCTTCGCCAGTTGGGTCAGGGCGACGACGGGCGCCCGGAATCGCCTTTTCCAGGCGGCATCCTCATTCAACATCGGTTGAGGGACCATAGCTCTCGTTCTCCGTACTGTCCGTATCACATCTCTAGGGCGCTTATGATGTTCCTGTCGTAGACTGTCTCAACGGGCGGTTGATCGTCGCCCGCCTCCCACATCAACGCGAAGAACCAGATCGCGCCATCCCCTATCCAGAAGTCGGCCGGCGTGAAAGGCATCTTTGAGCCAGGTGGCGGCTTGGACGAGCTTGGATTGTAGCCCGCGCTCCACCCGAATGCCTCACCCTCCCAGGGTTGGCGCTGATGATGGAGTTGGTGGGCAAAAGCGCGCACCTCCTCCAGGTCAGGGATGAAAACGGGCGCCAGGGTGCGGTAGTCGTCCAGGTCAACATTAACGACCGTGATGGTTCCTCTTACGCTGCTCGCTTTCCCAGGCAGCGAGGATTTCTTCGGAGCGACGCTTGATAATTCGTTCAATTTCGTTGAGTTCATGCTGGCGAAATCCTCCGTTTACGGCCACGCTCACAGGTTGCAACCAGACCTTGACGTGTCGGCCCGAGCTTGTCACATGTACATGGATTGGCTCATCGAGGTCGGCAGGATAGAAGAAAAAGCGATAGCCTTTCTGGATGAAGATGGTCGGCATATCGTACTCAGTTCGGTCAAGGATGGGCCTGCCGCCAGCCCAGCCCGCGCACGACGCGGCCGGGGGTCGCGCTCGTGTGGTCGCCGTCCTTGAGCACCTGGACGCCGTTGA
>CAZFUK010000027.1:0-6740 GCA_964522005.1 uncultured Anaerolineales bacterium
GAGGGGTGATGCCCCCTTGACCGACTCCGCCGTCCCCCCCTACCAAGGGAGGGGCGACGCGGCCTTGACCGACTCCCCCTTCCTTCGCAGGGAAGGGGGCTGGGGGGTTAGGTTTAAGGCCGCGTACGCCTTTGTAAGAAGCACGCCCACCCGGAAACCCCCTTGACGACTCGAACAAATGTGCGGTATAATAGAGGCGCAGACTCTAGCGGCCGCCCGACCTGAACAAGGAGAGCCAGGTGGACATCACGACTGGATACGCGCTCGTGGAAGGCGGCGAACTCTATTATGAGGTGGCCGGTCAGGGCCACCCCCTGGTCCTGATCCACGCCGGGGTCGCGGACTGCCGCATGTGGGACGAGCAGTTTGAGGTGTTCGCCCGCCGCTACCGCGTCGTGCGCTACGACACGCGCGGCTTCGGCCAGACGCGCACCCAGCCCGTGTCCTTCTCCAACCGCCAGGACGTGGCCGACCTGCTGGACCACCTGGACATCGAACGCGCCTATGTCCTCGGCCTGTCGCGCGGGGGCATCATCGCCCTCGACTTCACCCTGGAGTTCCCCGACCGCGTCGCCGCGCTGGTCTCGGTCGCCTCGGGCATCGGCGGCTTCGAGACGCCGCCGACGGAGACCGAAATGGCCCAGTTCAGCCAGATGGAAGCCCTGGAGGAGGCGAAGGATTTCGAGGCGCTGACCGATCTCGAAGTGCGCGTGTGGGGCGACGGGCCGGGCCAAGCTGAGGGTCGGGCGCCCGCCAGCGTGCGGGAGCGGCTGCGCGAGATGATTGTGAACAACTACCGGGTGCAGACCTTCGAACCGCAGCCCCGCCCCCTCGACCCGCCCGCCGTGGGTCGGCTGGGCGAAGTGCGCGTCCCGGTCCTGGTGATGGTGGGGGACCTGGACACGTCGAACTGCCAGGCGGCGATGGACCACCTGGCACGGACCGTGGCCGATGGCCGCAAGGTCGTCTTCCCCGGCGTGGCGCACATGGTCAACATGGAACGCCCCGCCGAGTTCAACCAGACCGTGCTGAATTTCCTGGACAGTTTAGGTTAAGATGGACATTCAACACAAGCTGAACCTGCTGAGTGACGCGGCGGGCTTCGACGTGGACGAGGCGGGCCAGGTGGCTGCCTGCGCCGCCGCCGGCCAGCCAGTGCCCAACGGCCACGCCGTGACCATCGCCGCCCAGCACATCCAGCCGCTCGTGCGCTCCGACGGCCAGCGGGTGCCCATCCTCAAGGTGCTCCAGACCTCGGCGTGCGCCAAGGACTGCTACTACTGCCCCTTCCGCGCCGGGCGCGACTTCCGCCGGGGCGCGTTCAAGCCCGACGAACTGGCCCAGGCGACGGACCAACTCTACCGGGCGGGGCGGATCCAGGGCCTGTTCCTGAGTTCGGGGATTGTGGGACGGGGGGAGTACAGCCAGGAGCAAATCGTCAAGACGGCGGAACTGCTGCGCGGCAAGTACGGCTTCCGGGGCTACCTGCACCTCAAGCTCATGCCCAACTCCTCGTCGGCGGCGGTCGAGCGCACCATGCAACTCGCCGACCGCGTCTCGGTCAACCTCGAAGCGCCCACCGTGGACGCCCTCCATCGGCTGTCGGGGACCAAGGACTTGGACGGGCTGCTCGCACCCCTGCGCCTGGCGCACACGCTGGCCCCCCAGGTGGGCCGCCGCGTCAGCCGCGTCACCCAGTTCGTCGTGGGGCCGGGCGGCGAGAGCGACCGCGACCTGCTCACCCGCACCGACCAACTCTACCGCCAGTTCGGGCTGGTCCGCGCCTACTACAGCGCGTTCCGTCCGGTGACCAATACTCCGCTGGACGGCCTGACGCCCACGCCGCCCCAGCGCGAACACCACCTCTACCAGTCCGACTTCCTCGTGCGCCAGTACGGCTACGCGGTCGAAGAGTTGCCCTTCGACGGCCAGGGCAACCTGCCCCTGGACCGCGACCCCAAGGTCGTGTGGGCCGAGCAGCGCCCCGACCTGTTCCCCATCGAGGTCAACCGCGCCAGCCGGGAGTGGCTGCTGCGCGTGCCCGGCATCGGGCCAAAGTCGGCGGACCGCCTGCTGGCGGCTCGGCGCGTGCGCCGCGTGCGTGAGGTGGGCGACCTGGCGAAGCTCGGCGTCGCCGTCAACCGTGCCCTGCCCTACATCCTCCTCGACGGCAAGCGCCCCGCCCGCCAACTCACCCTCTGGTAACCCCGCACTACGCAATACGGACGACCTCCACCGTAAACCGCCGCCGGAAGCGCCGCAGCACGCGCAAGAGCGGCGCGGCGAACAGGAGCAGGACGACAAAGTTGGCCGCCGCGCCGACCACGTCCCACCAGAACGACGTGGCGAGGTAGAACACGGCGTAGCGCCGTACCGCGTCCGCCACCCCCAGCCCGGCCTGCCACGACTGGGCCGGATCGCCCGCCACAAACGGCCAGAACCACAGGTTCATGATCGCGCCAAACAGGAAGCCCCAGGCCGCGCCGAAGACGGCCAGGAGAGCCGCCTCGACGCGCGGGTGGCGGGGCAGGTGGGGCAGCCAGCCCGCCGTCAGTCCCAGCCAGCCCAGCGTCCACATCTGGTAGGGCAGCCAGGGGCCGATGCCGCCCGTCGCCAGGGCCGAGAGGGCCATGCTGAGCGTCCCTAGCAGAAAACCAAACTCCGCGCCAAACACATAGCCGCCCAGGATGGGCAGGAAGAACATGCCGGACGCGCCGGCCGGCGCGGGGACGATGCGCAGCGTGGCGTTGGTGGCGACCAGGACGCCCAGCACGGCCACGGTCTTGGCGTCGTGGCCCCGCGCCTCCACGGCGGCCAGCGTCGTCAGAAGTGTCAGGCCGAGCAGGGCGAAGAAGGCGATGGGCGCGTCGCCCGCGCGGGCGTTGTCCAGGCTGCCCAAGGCGCGGGTGGGCAGAAAGAACGGGTAGAGGAAGGCGACGATGCCGCCCACCGCCCCTACCGCCAGGCTCATGTAGCGTAGCCCGGTGACCAGCTTGTGCATCAGTTCCGCCTCTTCAGACCGTGCGTCACAGGCCCTGAACCAGGGCGTGGTCTGGGGGCCGGCAAGCCACGCCAGCGCCCCCTGGATTGGGGCGTAGCGTTCCTAGGTGGCGGGTAAACGGCAAGGCGAGGCTAGCGGACAGGATGACTCCTTCGAGTGCGCTTAGGGTAAGCGCCTTAACTCTACTCGAAAGTCGCCTGCTCCGCTAGTCTCGCCTGTTAACGCCCTAAATCGCCAGGCTTGTCCGCCTGCAATGGGTCAGGCAACCAGCCTTGAGGGTCTACGCTCGATCACGCATACGCTGGCGTCGGGGCCAGCGTCCAGCCCAGGCCCAGGCGCTCCAGCGTAGCGGGCAGCGGCGTACCGGTGGCGACATCCCAGCCGGCCATGGCGTAGTAGACATCCTTGGCCGCCTCGACCTCCGCCTCGTCCACCTGCAAGCCCGCGCTGACGCCATCCTCCAGCATCTTGAGCAGCCGCTTGGGCAGCTTGTCGGCGGCGCGGTCCACGCCCTCGCGAGCGTTGAACTGGCGCATCATGTTGAGCCGACGCTCGCCCACGGCCATCAACTCGTCTATGGTCACGTTCCAGCCGGTGACCGCCTCGACGTAGTCCAGCACCTGCGTCGTGCCGTACAACTGCCAGCCCGGCCCCCAGTCGAACATGCACAGGTTGAGGGTGTCCATCAGGCTGTAGAACAGTTGGGTGCGGTACATCCACTCGACCTTCTCCTGGTTCAGGACGAGCACGTCCTGGGGGTGGGTCAGGCCCAGCGGTTCGAGACGCTCGGCTTTGTAGCTGTCAGGCGTGTAGTCGGGGTCGTGGCCTGCCGACATGTGGTCCGCGCCGAAGGGGTTGACGGCGTAGAGCAGGGCCAGGCTGCGCTTGACCTGCGGCATGTGGGCCGGGGCTTCCTGCCCCTTGACCGTGATGAGGAACTGGTCCGAGCCGTTCGCCAGCCGCCGCGCCGCCCGCGCCGAGCCGTCCGAGAGCAGATCACCCAGGGGGCCGCGCCGCAGGGCGATGGCTTCCAGGGCGTAGAGCAGGGCGTGGCCGTTGCCGAAGCGCAGGTCCAGCCCCTCGGTGTACCTGGCGGGCAGCAGGCCGTTCTCGTAGCTCTCCATGGCCCAGGCCACCGTCGCGCCGGCCGAAATGCTGTCCAGGCCGTAGCGGTTGCAGAGTTCGTTGGCCTTGAGCACGGCTTCCATCTCGCCCACGCCGACGTAGGAGCCGAGCGTCGCCAGGCTCTCGTACTCCGGGCCGCCGAAGACCGGCTGCACCGAGCCGTACTCGCTGTCCTCGACCTTCACCACGCGCTTGCACTTGGTCGCGCACGAGTAGCACGTGTCGCGCTCTTCGAGGTACGTCTTAAAGAGCAGGCGGCCGTCAATGGCGGCGTGGTGCTCGAACGAGCCGGAGTTCCAGTTGCGCGTCGGCAGGCCGCCCGCGCGGTGCTGGGGCGAGACGACGCCCGCCGTGCCATACTTGCCAAACGAGCGGTCGAAGTCGGACTCGATGGTGTCGCGGCCCCAGTGGGACAGGTCCAGCATGCCCTTGCGGTCCACGACCTGCGGGCGCAGCTTGCCGCGCACGGCCACGGCCTTGAGGCCCTTGGACCCCATGACCGCGCCGAGGCCGTTGCGGCCATGCGCGCGGTTCGCCATATTGATGATGGCCGCGACGCACGACAGGTTCTCGCCGGCCGGGCCAATGCAGGCCACCTCGACCTTGTCGTCGCCCAACTCCTGCTGAATCGTCCACCAGGTGTCGGCGGTGTCCATGCCCCACAAATGGCGGGCGTCGCGCAGCTCGGCCTCGCCCTGATGAAGCCACAGGTAGACCGGCGTCTCGCTCTTGCCCTTGACCACAATCGCGTCGAAGCCGGCGAACTTCATCTCGGCCGGCCAGAAGCCGCCGCCCTGGCTGTCGCCGGCCGTCCCGGTCAGCGGGCTTTTCGCCGTCACCGTGGCGCGGCTAGCGCCGTGGACGGGCGTGCCGGTCAGGACGCTGAGGGCGAAGACCAGGACGTTGTCGGGGCCAAGAGGGTCGGCGCCGACGGGCATGTCGCGCAGCAGATAGTACATGCCGAGGGCGCTGCCGCCCATGTAGGTGCGATAGAACTCTTCAGGGGGCGTTTCCACCTGGAGTTGGTGGTGGGTCAGGTCCACGTGTAGAATGCGGCCATGATAGCCATAAGGCATGGTAACTTCTCCTTGTTATGCCGCCGTCTGGAGCGCCGCCCATCGAGCAACGACGGCAGACGCAGCCGGCGAACCAGGCTCAACCCGCGCGTTATGCCTATCATACCAGACCCAGCGTCGTCTAAGGTGGAGACTTGTTCACGGGAGGAGGAAACTTGTTACAGGTCGAGAGGCGCAGAAATAGGCAAGGCCGAGCGGCGCCCAGTTCCGCTCGGCCTTGCCTCAGATGGAGGAGGAGAAACCACGCTCGGAGTATACCACAGTCTGGCTCTTTCCTACTTGTCCCTGGCCCTATCGCTACCCGCCGGGCGCCCAACGATTTCAGCGTCAGGTTGACGGCCCCCGACGGTCCCCCAGGGCGCCGTTTGACCACGCCGGGTGGTGAAACTTGTTCGCCAAATGCGGGGTTATCGTGTATAATAGCCCTAGTACGCCGGTGGCGTTCTGTTTTAAGGAGGAAAGGACAACCCATGTTTGGTCTCCAACCCACTCACCTGATTCTGATCATCATCGTGGCCCTCATTATCTTCGGCCCCCAGCGGCTGCCGGAGTTGGGCCGCGCCCTGGGCCGCTCCATTCGCGAGTTCCAGACCGCCAGCAAGGAAATGACCGACTCGTTCAACGACGCGGTGAGCGACAAGCCCAAGACGAGCGAGAACGGGGTGCCGGCTGAGCAGCACGAAGTCAAGAGCTAACCCAGGCGCTTATGGCTCAAATTGAAGCGCGCATGACGATTATCGAGCACCTGGAGGAGCTGCGCTATCGGCTCATCCGGGCCATCATCGCGATTCTGGTCGCCTCCGCCGCCTGCTACATCTTCAGCGACCAGATCATCGCCTTGATGAAGTCGCCGGCGGCCGAGTACATTGACAAGTTCGTCGTGTTCGGCCCCATGGACGGCTTTGTCATCAAGTGGAAGGTCTCGATGTACGGCGGGATTGTCTTCGCCTCGCCCATCTGGGCCTGGCAGACCATCCAGTTCGTCCTGCCGGGGTTGACGGACCAGGAAAAGAAGTTCCTCTATCCGGCGCTCCTCGGCATGGTGGGCCTGTTCCTGTTCGGGACCGTGCTGGGCTACTTCAGCCTGCCGGCCACCTTCCGCGTGCTCGTCGGGATGATGGGCAACCAACTCGAATACCTGCCCCGCGCCAACGAGTACATCTCGCTCGTCGTGTTCCTGCTGCTAGCCTGGGGTCTGGCCTTCGAAACGCCCATTGTCATCCTGGGCCTGGTCTATCTCGGCTTCTTGCAGCCGACGACCCTGCGCAAGCAGCGGCGCGTCGCCTACTTCGTCATGTTCGTGTTCGCGGAGATTGTAACGCCGGTGGCCGACCCCATCGTCGCGCCCATGATGATCATGGTGCCGATGGCCGTACTCTACGAACTCAGTATTCGGCTAGCCGACCGCATCGCGGCGCGGCGCGCGCAGGCCACCCTGCCGACTGCCTAATGCGTCGTGGGGGGTTATTTTTTAGGTAATATAGTAAGCGACACACAAAATAACGAAACCCCCCCACCCCACACGGCTTAAGCCAGAC
>CAZFUK010000027.1:6750-14088 GCA_964522005.1 uncultured Anaerolineales bacterium
CCCGTGTTTTCTTCTTTTTGGTGTGTTTTTTTTTTTTTTTTCTTACTTAGCTTTCTAAAAATTAATTATACTAACCCCCCACGACGCATCACGGATTACGCATCACGCATCACCTCCCTCCATGCCTCCCACCACCTCGCGCTTCATCGCCCTCGAAGGTCCCATCGGCGTCGGCAAGACGACCCTGGCGCGGCTGCTCCAGCCGCTGCTCGGCGCCGGCCTGCTCCTGGAAGTGTTCGAGGAGAACCCCTTTCTGGCCTCGTTCTACCAGGACCGCGCCCGCTACGCTTTCCAGACGCAACTGTTCTTCCTGCTCAGCCGCTACCATCACCAGAAGACGGAAGTCCCCGCCGCGCTGGCCCACGGCCACCTCGTCGGGGACTACATTTTCGCCAAGGACCGCCTCTTCGCCGAGTTGAACCTGGCCGGGGATGAACTCGCGCTCTATGAGAACGTCCACCACGCCCTGGCCGAGCAGATTCGCGTCCCCGACGTCGTCGTGTACTTGCGGGCCGACCTCGACACCCTCATGAGCCGCATCGCCTTCCGTGACCGTCCCTACGAGCGCAACATGGACCCGGCCTACATCGCCGAGTTGGCCGCCGCCTACGACCGCTTCTTCAGCCGCTACACGGCCAGCCCCATCGTCACCCTCGACACGTCGCGCCTCAACTTCCCGGCCGACCCGGCCGCCGTGGGCGAAGTGGCCGCCCACATCCGCGACGCCCTGGCCGAGGGGCTGTACCAGACGCGCCTGCCATTGGAATAAACGGCCATCGGGTCCGTGTTGGTAGGGACGAGGTAACCTCGCCCCTACCACGTCCGGGTCACCTCGACGCCGTCATCTCGCCGTGGGTCGGGCCACCCGACCCCTACGGCCGCCCGGCCACCCATTCCCGCCGCAAAAGCGAGTAGATTCTCAGGTCGCAGAAGCGGCCCTTGGTGTACATCTGCTCGCGCAGCGTCCCCTCGTAGCTCATCCCCAGCTTCTCCATGACCCTGGCCGACGCAATATTGGGAACCTCACAGCGCGCCTCAACCCGGTTGAGGTCCAGCCGCTCAAAGCCGAACTCGACCACAGCGCGGGCGGCCTCGGTCATCAGCCCTCGGCCCCAGTAGGCGCGGCCCAGGGCATAGCCAATCTCGGCGCGGGCGTGCGTGACATTCCAGGCGACGAAGCCGCACGTCCCGACGAGCTTGTGGCTCGTCTTCAGCACCACGCCCCACGGCGCGACCTGCCCATTGACGTACAGGTCGAGGATGTAGGACACAAAATCGCGGCTCTCGTCCAGGCGTTGGTGGGCTTCCCAGGTGGTGTAGCGCGCCACCTCGGGGTCGGAGGCATAGGCGAACACATCCGGCGCGTCGTGCCAGTGAATCCGCCGCAGTTTCAGGCGGGGTGTCTCCAGCGTCGGCAGGTTGGAGAAGACGTCGTCCAGGTACACGGTGTAGACCTCCCGCCGGAGCCAGCGGGCCGCTCGGTTGCTCAATTGTAGGCGCCGGCTGGCCTGGACGCAAGGCCGACCCCCTGCCACGGACCGGCACACCGGTTGCTACACCAGAGGTAGACCTGACAGGTTTTGAAAACCTGTGAGGTCTAATCGAGACAGGCGGAGGTTTAGGTAAGTTTGGGCGCATAAAGAGCATCAAAGGCAGTAGGAGGGGTGGGTATGCGCAAAGTTGTTTTTGACCTGACGCCTGTGCAGATGGCCGAACTCGAAGAGTTGGCCGAGAACGCTGTGGAGGCCGATGTGCGGCTGCGGGCGCGGGCGCTCCTGCACCTCGCCAGTGAGGATGGCTACCGCTCAGCCGCGCGGGCGGTGTCGGTCAATGAGAGCGCGGTGCGCAAGTGGCATGCCGCCTATCGAGCCGAAGGCGCCGAGGGGCTGCGCACCCGCGAGCGCTCCGGCCGCCCCGCCAAGCTCACCCACAACGACCGCGAGCGGCTCCAGCACGCCCTGACCCAGTCGCCTCAGACCTTTGGCTTTGGCGGCGACACCTGGACGGCCCGCGCCCTCAACCAGTATCTCCAGCGGCACAGCGCGACGCGCGTCAGCGACTGGACGATCTGGTCGCTCATGCGTGACATCCAGCGGGCCTGGGCGCCGCCAGCGGCGCTGCGGACGAATGGTTATACCAATGGTCACCAGCCACCCCTTGAGGCTGAACCACCTCAACTGAAGATGCGGATGATTCAGGAGGATGAGATGTCAAGCCAACCCCCTATCTGGGACCCGTGGCGAGAACTGATGACGCTCCGCCAGCAGATGGACCGCCTGTTTGAGGATCGCTGGACGCCCACACGCGCCTCCGCCCCCAACGCGAGCGGCGCCCTCTTCCTGCCCATTGACGTCTACAGCGACGACGAGGGCGTGGTGGTCCTGGCGTCGCTGCCCGGCCTGAAGGCCGAGGACGTGGACATTGTGCTCCAGGGCGACACCGTGACGATTCAGGGCGAGACGCAGCCGCCGTCGGGCAACGTGCAGTGGGCCGTCCAGGAGCGGCCCTACGGCAAGTTCAGCCGCTCGCTGACCCTCAACGTGCCCGTGGACATGACGAAGGCCGAGGCCGAGTTCGAGAACGGCATCCTGACCCTGCGCCTGCCCAAGGCCGAGTCGGCCAGGCCGCGCCAGATTCCGGTGAAGTCAAAGTAAACCGGCCGGCCGAGCTTCTCAAGCGCGAGCGAACCGCGACAGGGTTGACCCTTCTGCCCGACGAGAGGCAGGGGGGTCAACTCCATTTTTGCCTGGGTAGGTAACATTTCTGATGCATACGTGTCGAGTCTTGCGCCCCCTGCTAGATGCGCCTATAATTCTGGCGTCTGTGCCTCTGCCATGACCGCCGCCAAGGAGATAAGTGTGACCATCGAGCAGTCCCCGAGCGAGACAGCGCCCGAAGCGCACACCCTGCATCTGGGCCGCGCCGCGCTCAACTTCCTCCGCGACCTCGTGCTCGCGGTGGTGATTGGGGTCGGTCTCTTTCTGGCCGTGCGCGCCACGCTGCAACACGTCCTGGTCGAAGGCCCCAGCATGGAGCCGAACTTCTTCAACGGTCAGCGCGTCTGGGTCAATACCGTGGCCTACCGCCTGGGTCAACCCCAACGCGGCGATGTGGTGGTCTTCCACTTCAAGTTCCGCCAGGACCAGGAGCCGTTTATCAAACGCATCGTGGGCCTGCCGGGTGAAGAGGTTGAGGTCCGCGAGGGCGCGGTATATGTCAACGGCCAGAAACTGGACGAACCCTGGGCCACCCGCCCCGCCCAGTACTCCAAAGAGAAGCTCAAGCTGGGGCCGGGCGAGTACTACGTCCTGGGCGACAACCGCGCCAATTCCAGCGACTCCCACGTCTGGGGCGCCCAGCCGGCCGACCTGATTATCGGCAAGGTCTGGATCACCATCTGGCCGCCGCAGGATTGGCCGCTAGTGGGCCGCTTGTTCGGGCGCAGCCAACGCGGAGTCTAAGCCATGCCGGTCAACGACCCCGCCACCCTGGACCGCCTGTTCGCCACGGTGAAAACCATCGCGGTCGTCGGGCTGTCGTCCGACGATGAGCGGCCGAGCTACGGCGTGGCCGCCTACCTGCAACGCCAGGGCTATCGCATTATACCGGTCAACCCCTACGAGCGGGAAATCCTGGGCGAAAAAGCCTACCCGAACCTGAAATCCGTTCCCGAGCGCGTGGACCTGGTCAATATCTTCCGCCGACCGAGTGAAGTCCTTCCCCATGTGGAAGAAGCCATCGCGGTCGGCGCGCCCGCTGTGTGGATGCAACTGGGCGTGGTCAACGCGCGGGCGACGGAGCGCGCACTGGCGGCCGGCCTGGACGTGGTTCAGGATCGCTGTATCGCCGTCGAACACCGCCGCTGGCGGGCGCGGCGCGAGCTGTCGGGCCAGGTGACGCCGTGAAGGTCACGATTCTGGGGGCCAGTCCGGCCATTCCCAACCCCGGCGGCGCCTGCACCGGGCTACTGGTCCAGGTGGGCGACACGGCCTTGCTGGTGGACTGCGGGCCGGGCGTGACCAGCCAGTTGGAGCGGCACTTCGACTTCCACGCCCTGACCGCTGTGCTAATTACCCACCTCCACGCCGACCACTGCCTGGACCTGGTGATGCTGCGCAACGGGCTGAAGTACGCGCCGTGGGATGGGCCAAAGCCGCACCCGCAGCTCTACATGCCCCCGACGGGCCACGCCTTTCTCGCTAAGGCGGGGCATCTGTTTAAGCAGGGCGAACCCAACACCGACTTCTTTGGCGACCAGTTCCATATCGCGGAGTATGACCCGGCGCGCCCCCTTCAGATTGGCCCGCTCACTCTCACCTTTACCCCCACCCGCCACTACATTGACTGCTGGGCCGTCCGCATCGCAACCGAGGACAGCGTCTTCGCCTTCTCGGCGGACACCGGTCCGGGCGCCGATCTCACGCCGGTCGCGCGCGACGCCGACCTGTTCATCTGCGAAGCCGGGGTCGAGAGCCGCGCCGCTGATCCCGATACCTGGGGCCATCTCGCGCCCGATGAAGCCGGGGGCATCGCCCAGGCGGCCGGGGCCAGGCGGCTGGTCATCACCCACATCTGGCACGCCTATGACCGCCCCCGCATGCGCGCGGCGGCGGCGGCGGCGTTCGGCGGCCCGACCGACGTCGCGGTCGAGGGCCACGTCTACTATCTCCCCTAAACAGCCCCTTGAAGAATTGAAGACCTGAAGGTTTCCCCCTTCGGGGACTTCGTGAAAACCTGTCAGGTCTGGGTAGACACGTATGAGTGACCCGCACACCCTCCCCAGCCAGGTCGAGGAAACCCGCAATGCCTGGGACCAGATCGCGCCCGTGTGGGACGACTACATGGGCGAGGGTGGCTCCTTCCAGCGCCACCTCGTCGGCCCGGCCACCGAGCGGCTGCTGGCCGTCCAGGCCGGGCAGCGGGTGCTGGACGTGGCCTGTGGCAACGGCCTGTTCAGTCGGCGGCTGGCCCAGTTGGGCGCCTCCGTCGTCGCGTGTGACCTGAGCGCGGTGTTTATCGAGCGCGCCCAGGCGCGGACGGTTGAGCACACCGACCGCATCACCTACCACGTGGTAGACGCGACAGACCAGGCGGCCCTGGTCGCCCTCGGCGTGGGCCAGTTCGACGCCGCCCTGTGCAGCATGGCCCTTCACGACATGCCGACGGTCGAGCCGCTGGCTCTCGCCCTGGCCCAACTCCTCAAGCCGGGCGCGGCCTTTGTGTTCTCCGTGCCCCACCCCTGCTTCAACGAACTGGGCGTCCAGAAGGTGGTCGAGCAGGTCGAGCAAGCGGGCGACTTGGTGACGAGCTACGCCGTCAAGGTCACGCGCTACATCGAGCCGACCTCGGCTCTAGGCCTGGGGTTCCACCTCCAGCCCGTTCCCCACCGCAACTTCCACCGCCCCCTGAGCCTGCTCCTGGCGCCCTTCTTCCGCGTCGGCCTGGCCCTGGACGGGCTGGAGGAGCCGGTCTTTGACCCCGATGCCGTCGGCCGTGGCCCCTTCTCCTGGGAAAACTACCGCGAGATACCACCCGTCCTCGTGGCTCGGTTACGCCGTCCGGCGGCCTAGCCTCAGCGGTAGAGCGCGCTCATCCCCCCATCCACAATCATCGAGTGCCCGGTGACGTAGGACGCCGCGTCGGAGCACAGCCAGACCGCGACCTGGGCTGCTTCCTCTGGACTGCCCACCCGCCCCACCGGGATACGCTCGGTATAGTAGTCCTCCACCATCTGACGCCGCTCGGCATCGCCGCCCGCCGCGCGGTCTATGACGCCGTCCAGCATGGGGGTACGGAACGCGCCGGCGACCAGGGCATTGACCCGAACTCCCTGGCCGGCGTATTCGAGCGCGGCGGACTTGGTCAGCGCGACGACGCCCGCCTTGGCCGCCGCGTAGAGCGAGCCAGTCGGCACGCCGCCCAGACCATTGAGCGACGAGGTATTGACAATGGCGCCGCCGGGCGGGGTCTGGCGCAGCATCTGCCCAATCTCGTACTTCAGGCACAGCCAGACGCTCTTGAGGTTGGCGGTCATCTGCCGGTCATAGTCGTCTTCGCTCAGGTCGGCCAGCCGACAGGGCGCCCCGAGTTCCGCCGCGTTGTTGAAGGCGCAGTCCAGGCGGCCGTAGACCGCGACGACGCGCTCGACCAGCGCCGCCACTTGCGCCGCCTGTGACACATCGGTCGGGACGAACAGCGCCGTCCCGCCCAACGCTTCGACCTCGGCCACGACGGCCCGCCCACGCTCGGTGTGACGCGCCGCGATGACGACCCGCGCTCCCTCGCGGGCAAAGGCCAGCGCCCCCGCGCGCCCGATGCCCGAACTGCCGCCGGTGACCAGCGCCACCTTGCCGTCCAATCCAGCCACGCCTGCCTCCTGCGCGTCTCATTCCGTTACGCCCGTTACGCTGCGGCGTTTAGGCCGCAGTCGGCACGGCGCCGTGGCCTAAACGCCACGGCTGAGAGCTTACACTATTTATTCACCTGAGCGGCAGAGGGTTCGCCCAGTAGGCTCACGCCAGGGCGGTCTCGCACGTCTCCAGCCAGGCCAACATCGCTCCCATCTGGCCGATGCGAAACTCCAGCACCAGCCAATCGTACACCCGCGTCTGGCGCAGGCGGGCCGCCTGACGGACCAGGTCCGCCAGGGCCTCTTGAAGCTCCGTGCGTTGCGCCGTGACCAAGTCGCGCGCTGTCTCCCCGCCCAACTGACGGGCGAAGTAGAGCTTGGCGAGGAACTCCAGGCGCAACTCGCGGCCGCGATGCACCGGCGCACGCACCCACTCCAGGAAGGCGGCTTCGCCGGCCGGCGTGAGGCTGAGGACCTTGCGCGGGGGGCGGGTTCCCTGCGCCTCGCTGACCGCCGCGACGTACCCCTCTTCCTCCAGCCGCCCCAGCAGCCGGTAGAGTTGCGCCTCTTTGAGCCGCCAGACCAGGCCCAGGTCGTGGGCCTCGGTCAACTCCTGGTGGAGTTGGTAGCCGTGCAGGGGCCGACGATAGAGCAGGCCGAGCAAGGCGTGCTCGATGGTCAGCGGCAATTTGACCATTGGACTCATGGCCGTCTCCTAGCGTGTGACTCGGTCTCAATTGTGGCTGGAACACACTGGGCTGTCAAGACGGCCCGCCTGCCCCGTCCTTGACAGCGGACGGTAAAGATGTATAATGGAGCCGTACTCATTTAGTGAGTATAGGTCGCCCCGAATCACCCCGCTGAGGCCCCACGGATGTCCAGATTTCACTTGCTCCTGCCGCTCGTGCTGGTCCTGAGCCTGCTCAGCGCGTGTCAGGCTGCCACGCCAACGGCCAAGGTCACGCTCACCGTCTCGGCGGCGTCCGACC
>CAZFUK010000027.1:14098-19119 GCA_964522005.1 uncultured Anaerolineales bacterium
TGGTCGACTCGAGATCGAAGCCTTGCCCAAGGGAGGCCGCGAGTTTGAACGGGCGACCGGCCACCAGGTCGTCTTCAACTTCGGCTCAACCGGGCAATTGGCGCAGCAGATTGAAAAGGGCGCGCCGGTTGACGTGTTCGCGGCGGCCAATGTCTCGTTTATCGAGCAACTGGAGCAGGAGGGCTTGGTCATAGCCTCGACAAAGGCGTTCTACGCCCAGGGGCGGCTCACGCTCTGGACGCGGGCTGACAGCCCGGTGCGGGTGGAGCGTGTGGAGGACCTGGCGCGCCCGGACGTGCGCAAGGTCGCCATCGCCAACCCTGACCACGCACCCTATGGGGCGGCGGCGCGGGAGGCGCTCCAGAAAGCCGGCGTGTGGGAGGCGGTACAATCGAAGCTGGTGTTTGGCGAGAATGTCTCTCAAACCCTACAGTACGCCGACACGGGCAACGTGGACGTCGCCATTGTCGCGCTGTCGTTGAGCAAGACGAGCCAGGGCCGCTGGAGCCTGGTGCCCGACGACCTGCACGCGCCGCTGAACCAGGCGCTGGCCGTCATCAAGGGCACGCCGCACGAGGCGCAGGCCCGCCAATTCGCCCAGTTTATCAATGGTCCCCAGGGCCGCCCCATCATGATAAAGTATGGCTTCAGCCTGCCCGGCGAGGTCCAGGCTCGATGAACTGGCCCGCCTTCTGGCTGACCCTCCAGGTCACGGCCGTGGCGTCGGTCTGTATCATTAGTCTCGGCCTGGCGCTGGCCTGGCTGCTGGCCCGCCATCGCTTCCGGGGCCAGACGTTGGTGGAGACCGTCATCAACCTGCCGCTGGTCCTGCCGCCGAGCGTCCTCGGCTACTACCTGCTCATCGCCCTGGGACGCGGCAGCCCGCTGGTCGAGTGGTTCGGGCTGCAGCTGGTGTTTACCTGGCAGGCCGCCGCAGTCGCCTCCACCATTGTGGGCCTGCCGCTCATGGTCCAGAGCGCGCGGGCGGCCATCGGTAACGTGGACACCGCGCTGGAGAACGCGGCCCGTACGCTCGGCTCGTCGGAGCCGGCCGTGTTCTGGCGCGTGACCTTGCCCCTGGCCCGGCGTGGTATCCTTGCGGGGGCGATTCTGGGGTCGGCGCGCGCGCTTGGCGAGTTCGGCGCGACGCTCATGGTGGCAGGCAACATCCCTGGCCGCACCCAGACGCTGCCCCTGGCCGTCTACGATGCCGTCCAGAGCCGGCAGTACGATCAGGCCAACGTCATGGTCCTGGCGCTGACTGTGTTGGCCTTGGGTGGGCTACTGTGGGTGCGTCGCCTCGAACGCCCCACCCGCTCGACGGCCCGCTGATCCCTCACCGGCCATGTCTCATCCCACCCGGCTCCACGTCGACATCCAGAAGCGGCTGACCAATTTCGACCTCAACGTCCAACTGGACCTGGACGACGAGATTCTCGTCCTGTTTGGGCCATCGGGCGCGGGCAAGACGCAGACCCTCAACGCCATCGCCGGCCTGGTGACGCCCGACGCGGGCGAGATCACGTTGGACGGCGTCCCGTTCTTTCGCCGCCGCCGCCCTGGCCCAGCGGTAAACATCCCCGCCCGTCAGCGCCACATCGGCTATGTCTTCCAGAACTACGCCCTGTTCCCGCACATGACGGCAGTGGATAACGTCGCTTATGCGCTGTGGCGCCAGCCCGACGCCCGCGCCCGCGCTCTGGCGCACCTGGACCACCTGCGCATCGCCCACCTGGCCGACCGTTATCCCGCCGAGATGTCGGGGGGCCAGCAGCAGCGCGTCGCCATCGCTCGCGCCCTGGCCGCCGAGCCGCGTGTCTTGCTCATGGACGAGCCATTCTCCGCCCTGGACCTGGCGGTGCGCGAGCGGCTTCACCATGACCTGCGGACGCTCCAGGCGGCCCACGGTCTTGTCATTATTTATGTCACCCACAGCCTGGACGACGCCTTCGCGGTGGGGCACCGCCTGGCCGTGGTGCGCGAAGGACGGATTGAGCAGATCGGCCCGCTGGAGGCAGTGTTCCGCCGCCCGACGAGCGCGTCGGTCATGGAGGTGCTGGGGCTGCCCAACGTCTTCGCGGCGCGGGTCGTCGCTGTCAGTCCCGAGGGGCTGACGCTGGACTGGGACGGGCTACTGCTGGAGGCGCCGCCTCAGCCGGGTGAGGTAGGCGGCATTGTTACGGCCCACATTCGGCCCGAGGACATCAAAATCCTCTACCCTGACCGTCCCCTGATGAGTACTGTACGGCATAATGTTGTGTCGGGCCGCATCGTGCGCAAGCAGCCGGGCCGCACGTCCCAAACGTTGCGAGTGCGGCTGGCGAACGACCAAGAGGTGGATATCTCCTTCCCCGCTTTCACCTATACCCCGCTGCCCCTGGAGCCGGGCGAGGTCATCCAGGTCTCCTTGCGGCGCGAGGGTCTGGTGCTCCTCCACTCCCCAGAGGCTCTTAAACGCGGTTAGCAGGACTGGATGGCCGAGCAGTGAACTGGCGTACGAGCGTCACTTCGGCTAGAATTGCCGTGTTTGGACAGGCTCTTTCAGACTAACCCCTTGTCCATTAAGGAGAACCCCCATGCGTTTGAGCGCGCGCAATCAACTGCAAGGTACGGTGGTCAGCGTCAAGGAAGGCGCGGTCATGGCCGAGGTGCTGGTCCAACTGCCCGGCGGCCAGGAAATCGTCTCGGTCATCACCGTCGGTTCGGCCCGCAACCTGGGCTTGAAGCCCGGCGCGCCGGTCGTCGTGGTGGTCAAGGCCACCGAGGTCATGCTGGCGATTGACGAGTAAACGACAGTGATAGGCATGGCCGGGAGCGGTCTTTACGCTTCCGGCCTCTTTTTTTCTCCGATTGGCCTATCCCCCCCACCTCTGGTACACTTGCGGCATGCGAACCCTACGTTGGCTGCTCCTGCTGGCCCTCCTGGCCCTGTGGACCGTCCCGGCCCGGCCCACGCCCCTGGCCCGCGCCCAGACCGGAGAGACGGTCACCTTCGCGGTGATTGGCGACTACGGTGCGGACACGCTGGGCGAGGGGGCTGTCGCGACCCTGGTCAAGAGTTGGAACCCGGCCTTTATCGTGACCCTGGGCGACAACAACTACAACAGCGGCGAGGCCGCCACCATTGACCGCAACATCGGCCAGTACTACCACGAGTTTATCGCCCCCTACACCGGGGGCTACGGCGCGGGCGCGGACGTCAACCGCTTCTTTCCGTCGTTGGGCAACCACGACTGGGTCGCGCCGGGCGCCGCGCCCTACCTGGCCTACTTCACGCTGCCGGGCAACGAACGCTACTACACCACGACGTGGGGTCCGGTGGGGCTGTTCGCCGTGGACAGCGACCCGAGCGAGCCGGATGGCGTGAGTAGCACGTCCGTCCAGGGGCGCTGGCTCCAGGCCAGCCTGGCCCAGTCCACCGCGTGCTGGAAGCTGGTCTACTTCCATCACCCGCCGCTCTCGTCGGGCCTCCACGGTTCCAACCTATGGATGCAGTGGCCCTTCCAGGCGTGGGGCGCGTCGGCGGTCCTGAGCGGCCACGACCACACCTACGAGCGCATCCAGCGCGACGGCTTCCCCTACTTTGTCAACGGCCTGGGCGGGGCCATGCGCTACACGTTCGGCGCGCCGGTCAGCGGCAGCGTGGTCCGCTACGCCGCCAACTACGGCGCGCTGCGCGTGACCGCCAGCCGGGGCGCCATCACCTACGAGTTCTTCGCGGTGGACGGTACGCTGGTGGACAGCTTCTCGCAGACGGGCGGCTGTCCTGACCCGCCCACGCCCACCACCACCCCCGCCCCGACCCTGACGCCGACCCCGACCCCACCCCCCTGCTGTGACTTCAACGGCAACGGCGTGGTGGACATTGTGGACATCCAACTCGTGGCGGCGGCCTGGGGAACGGTTGACCCCCGCTATGACTTCAACGCGAGCGGCGTCGTGGATACGGAAGACGTGATGATCGTGGCGAGCCGCTGGCGGTCCAGCCCTTAACGCTTGGAGGTCCTATGCATGTCCGCGTCGCCGTCCTGGCCGACTATGCCAGCCTCTCCACGGGCGATAAGTTGAATGTCCTGGGCATCTTCTCGAACCTCATGGCCCGCGAGGAACCCATCGTCCATCCCCAGATGCACCTCGTCGTCCAGTTCGAGTTCGACCCGGCCGAGGAGGGCCGCAAGGACCTGGCAACGGTGCTCCAGGACGAGGACGGACAGACCCTGCTCACGGTGCAGGGCGAGCTGCTGGTGGGCCGCACCCCGCGTGGCATGCCCACCCTGGTGAACCACATCGTCGTCCTCAACGGCCTGCGCCTCCCCCACTTCGGCAACTACGTCTTCCGCATCGTGCTCAACGGCCGCACGGAGGCCGAAGTGCCCCTCTTCGTCACCCGCGTCGCGCCGCCCACCGCCAAGCAGGGCAACGGGGCGATCTAGGTAGGCGGAGTTGACATCCGGCGGGCGTCCGAGTAAGCTAACGGCTTACATGACCCAGGCAAGAGGCTATTAGAACTAGAAGTCAGGAATAAGCTCATGGAAAAGACCGTAGCCGACATGTCCTCCGCAGAATTTGAAGACTTGGTCGAACGCGCCGTGGATAGACGACTGGAGGTGTGGCTCACCCAACTGATGGATGCTCTCCTAGGGTCCGAGGAGGATGAGGGAGTCGAGTTGAAGGTGGAGTTTGCCCAGGCTCTGCGTCAATCAACGCAGCAGGCGCAGGCAGGACAGGGGAAGAACCTGAGAGACTTCCGCGCTCAAATCGGCCGATGAGCTCCTTTGACGTCATCCTTACACCAGAAGCACAAGCTGACATTCTCCGCCTGGACCCTCCCGTCCAAACGCGTGTGCTTGACAAACTCGAGTGGATAGCGGAGAATGTGCGCCTAGTGCGCCACCAACCGTTACGCGGTGAGGAGTGGCAAGGCTTTTTCAAGTACCGTCTCGGCGATTACCGCATCATCTATCAACTAGTGGTCTGACAAGCTTAAGACGACAAGTTCGTAGTGGTGACTTTAGTCGCAC